>NZ_JAVTWC010000028.1:0-100867 GCF_032229445.1 Tahibacter sp. | reverse complement strand
CGGCGCGATCTTCGTGCTCGTCGGCAATAACCAGGTCGGCCCACTGTCGATGAACACGACGGATGCGCCGGCGACCGTGCCGGCCTACAGCGTGACGCAGACTCCGGGCGACGCGATCCGCGATTTCATCGCAGCGAATCCGACCACCGCAACGTTCAGCTTCGATCCGTCGCAAAAGAAGGGTGACGTCCTCGCCGACTTCAGCCTGCGCGGCCCGGTCCCGGCAGGCTTCCCCTCGGTCACAAAGCCGGACATCACTGGTCCTGGCGTGCAGATCTACGCCGCGGTCGCGGATCCGGCGCAATACGGCTACATCAGCGGAACGTCGATGTCCTCGCCGCATCTCGCCGGTTCGGCCGCCCTCGTGCGCGCCGCCAAGCCCGCGTGGGCTCCGATGGAAGTCAAGTCCGCGCTGCAGCTGACCGCGAAGATCGTCGGCAATGACGACGACGGCAGCTCGGCCTGGGATCCGGATGACGTCGGCAACGGCCGCGTCGACCTGACCAAGGCGATCAAGGCCGCGCTGGTCATGAATGAAACGGTCACGAACTTCCTCGCGGCGAATCCGTCGGGTGGGTCGATCTCGGCCAAGACGCTGAACCTGCCGTCGATGCGCGATACCGCCTGCAATGTCTCGTGCTCGTTCACGCGCACGATGACGAGCAAGGTGGCTGCGGGTACGACCTGGACTGCGACCTACGTGCCGATGGTGGCCTCCGGCGCACCCGTCGTGACCATCACCCCGGCCAACTTCACGGTCGTAGGCGGTGGTACGCAGGCGCTGAACATCGCGGTCAACATGGGCTATGGCTCCAGTGCGGCTCCGCTGGCCTTCGGCCACGTGGTGCTGACGCCGAGCGACAACACCCTGCCGACCGAGCGCCTGACCTTGTCCGTTTCCGGTACGCGCGACGGTATCTTCGCCGACAACTTCGGCACTGCGCCGCCGAGCGTTACGGTCGACCAGGGCTTCGACGACATCACCACCCTTGCCGGCATCGGCTGGCTGACATCCAACAACAGCCTTCCGTTGGGCAGCACGTCGTGGTTCCAGGGCAACGATACAGTGTTCCCGGCACAGGCCGGTCCGGTGACCTCGTACATCGGTGCAAACTTCAACAACACGACCGGTGCGAACACCATCACGAACTGGCTGGTCACTCCGCTGATCACGTTCAACGGCGCCTCGTCGATCTCGTTCTACACGCGTGGTAGCCCGTTGGATGGCGACGACTACGCGGATCGTCTGGAAGTGCGCCTCTGCACTTCGGCACCGTGCACGTCGGTCAGCCCGGATGCAACGGCGCTGAGTTCGTTCCCGACCGTGCTCAAGACGATCAACCCGACCCTGACGCTCAACGATGATCCGACCGGTGCCAACGGCTATCCGAAGTCGGCGTGGGCGCAGTTCACGCTCACCAATGCCAATGGTCTGCCGACGTCGGGTCAGGGCCGCATCGCCTTCCGCTACTGGGTGACCAGTGGCGGCCCGTCCGGTGCGAACTCCGACTTCATCGGCATCGACACGGTAAGCATCACGGCGGGTTCCGTGAATAGCGCGGGCGTGCCGAACGGCGGTGCCGGCATTTCGCCCGAGAGCGTTCCGATGTCGGCTCGCGGATCGAAGTAAGCCTCAAACGTCGCCGGATCTTTGGGTCCGGCGACGCTCCAACGCTGCTTTGATTCACGCAAACAGAAAAGCCCGGGCTACGAACCCGGGCTTTTCTGTTTGCGCTGGCTCTATCGGACTCGGCGGTTCAGGCGGCGGCGTTGCTGCCCACCAGGGTCAATTTTGGACGCGCCGGCGGCGCGGCGGCGCTCGTCGCCGCGGTCCAGTCCAGACTCTCATCGCCCGGCACGAGGTCGGCGAAGCTGTCTTCGAACCGCTCGAAACGGTGCTCGGCTGCACGCGCGACGCTCGCCGGCACGATGCCGGCGCCGAGCAGCTGCTGCAGCACGGCACGTTGTTCGATCCCGAATTCCGGATCTTTCAGAGCTTCGTCCAGCGCGTTGATCAGCGCAGCCAGCCAGTGCGCATTCGGCGCACGCAGTGCAAGAAGCATTTCCTGGGTCGACAAGGCCATGGCGGGTCCGGGGGAAGGGAGGCGGTGAGTCTGTGATTTCTCGCACATTCAAGCAGGATTGATGCCAGCGGCGACCGCCCGCGAAATGTCCGCAATCGCCGGTGTCGCGCCCGCGCCGCGCCGCTGGCGCGCCGGACGCGGATGCGGCAATGCGAGCATTCCCCCTGCGGCGATTGCCCATGTTCCCGAATGCGCATTCCTTCACTCTGAAAGTCCTCGGCATCGGCGCGCTCGCGCTGCTCATGCTGATACCGCTGCTGCAGGTGCAGAGCCTGGTCAGCGAGCGCAATGGCCTGCGCAACCAGGCCGTGGCCCAGGTCGCGACCCGCTGGGGCGAGGCGCAGACGGTTGGCGGCCCGCTGCTCGCGCTGCCGTATCTGCAGCGCTGGAAGACCGACCAGGGCTGGACCGAACGCACCAGCACGCGGCTGCTGCTGCCGGCGACGCTGAGCGTCGACGCTACACTGCGCACGGCGACGCGCGCCTACGGCATCTACGCGACCCCGGTGTACACCGCGGGCATCGACCTCAATGCGCGCTTCGAGACCGACGATCTCGCCGCGCTACGGGAGGTGGTCGCACAGGGCGCTGGCAAGCTCGAACTGCGCCTGCCGCTGTCCGACGTGCGCGGCCTGCGCGAAGTCCGTGCGGTGCGCGTCAACGGCCAGGACCATCGCCTGCAGCCCGGCAGCATCACCGCCGGGTACGCCACCGCCGCAGTCGTGCTCGACGCGCAGTTGCTGGAGGCGCCGATCACCCTGGAGCTGAGCCTGGACCTTGCCGGCACCGAAAGTATCCAGTTCCTGCCGCTGGGCCGCACGACCAACCTCAAGCTCGCCGCGGACTGGGGCGATCCGAGTTTCACCGGCGCGTTCCTGCCCGTGCGGCACGAAGTTGCCGAACAGCGCTTCGAAGCCGCCTGGCAGGTGCTTGAGCTCAACCGCGGCTACGGCCAGCACTGGGACGATGGCGAACTGGATACGACGCGCATCGCTGCGTCGGCCTTCGGCGCCACGCTTTACCAGCCGGCCAGCATCTACCAGCAGAACGAGCGTGCCGGCAAATACGGCGTGCTGTTCATCGCGCTGAGCTTCGTTGCGTTCTTCCTGTTCGAAGTCCTGAAAAAACTACGCGTGCATCCGGTGCAGTACCTGCTGATCGGTGTGGCGCTGTGCACGTTCTATCTGCTGCTGCTCGCGCTGTCGGAGCAGATCGGTTTCGGTCCGGCCTATGCGCTGGCTGCTGCCGCGGTCGCCCTGCTCGTCGGCGGCTATGCGGCGGCCGTGCTGTCCACACCTCGCGCCGGACTCGTGCTCGGCGGCAGTCTCGGTCTGGTCTATGGGCTGCTGTACGGCCTCGTGGTCAGCGAGCAATACTCGCTGCTGATAGGGGCATTGGCGCTGCTGGCCGTCATCGCATTGCTGATGTATCTGACGCGCCGCGTCGACTGGTACGGTGAAAGCCGCGCCGCGCCGACCGCGGCGGCCGGAACTCGCCGGCCAGAACCGGGCTACGACCCGCCCCTGAACGCCATCGACGGAAACCCATGAACCTCCTTGCCATCGAGACCTCCACCGAAGCTTGTTCGGTGGCCCTGTACCACGCCGGCACGACCATCGAACGCAGCGAGCTGGCGCCGCGCCGGCATGCGGAACTGGTATTGCCCATGGCCGACGCGCTGCTCGCGCAGGCGGGCCTGCACCGGCGTCAGCTCGACGCGATCGCCGTCGGCCGCGGTCCGGGTGCCTTCACCGGCGTACGCCTGGCCGTCTCCATCGCCCAGGGCATGGCGCTGGGCCTGGACTTGCCGGTGATCCCGGTGTCTTCGCTCGCCGCACTCGCGTTCGATGCTCCCGATGACGGTTCGGCCGTGCTCGCCATGATCGACGCCCGCATGGGCGAGATCTATGCCGCGTGCTACCGGCGCGACGCGAGCGGTGCGCTGCAGGCGCTGGACGACGAGCGTGTCTGTGCGCCCGAGTGCCTGCATCTGCCCGCGAGCCAGGCCTGGAGCGTCATCGGCAGCGGCTGGAGGACCTACCGAAGCGTGCTGGCCGAGCGTCTGCCCGAGCCGTGCTGGGCCGACGGCGAACGCTATCCGCAGGCGCGCGCCGTGGCAGTGCTCGCCGCGGCCGAATTCCGAGCCGGCCGCGCGCTGCCGCCGGAACAGGCCTTGCCCTTGTACCTGCGCGACAAGGTCGCCCTGACCCTGGTCGAACAGCGCGCCCGCTGAGGCGCCCGTTCAGCGCACCAGCAGCAGCGTGGACAGGCCCAGGAAGGTGGCGAAACCGCAGCAGTCGGTGACGGTCGTCAGCAGCACGCCGCCGGCCAGGGCCGGATCGATGCCGACGCGGCGCAAGGCCAGCGGCAGGAACACGCCGGTCAGCGCGGCGGCGAGCAGATTCAGCACCATCGCCGCGCCGAAGGCCACGGCTAGCCAGACGTCGCGGTAGATCAGCAGCGCGACGCTGCCGACCGCGATGGCCCAGAGCACGCCGTTGGCAAGCGCTACCAGTACTTCCTTACGCAGCAGGAACATCGCGTTCGATGCGGTCACCTGGCCCAACGCCATCGCGCGGATCATCAGGGTCTGCACCTGCGTGCCGGCCACGCCGCCCATGCTCGCGACGATGGGCATGAGCACGGCGCACGCGACGACTTGCCGGAGCACGTTCTCGAAGTTGCCGATGACCCACGATGCGAGAAAGGCGGTCAGCAGGTTGATGCCGAGCCACACCGCGCGTCGCCTGGTGGTTCTCGGCACCGGCGCGAAAAGATCCTCCTCCTCGTCGAGACCGGCTGCGCCGAGAGCCTGGTGTTCGGCCTGGTCGCGGATGATGTCGACCACGTCGTCGATGGTGATATGGCCGAGCAGCACGTTGTTCTCGTCGACCACCGGCGCGCTGAGCCAGTCATGGTTCGCGAAGCGCTTGGCGACTTCCGAGACCTCGGTATCTGCGTCGATCGCCGGCTGGTCCGTATCCATGATGCGGTTGACCGCGTCGGTGGTATCGGTGGTCAGCAGCTGCGCCAGTGAGATGCGTCCCTGGTACTGGCGCCGACGGCTGACGACGTAGAGATGGTGCGTGCCCTCAGGCAGTTCGCCGCGCAGTCGCAGGTAGCGCAGCACCACGTCGACGCTGACATCGGCGCGCACGGTGACCACGTCCGGGTTCATGAGGCGCCCGGCGGTGTCCTCGCCGTAGGTCAGCATCTGCTCGAGACGTTCGCGATTCTCGCGATCCATCGACTTGAGCACTTCGTCGATGACCGTGTCGGGCAGGTCTTCGAACAGGTCGGCCAGATCGTCGATGTCCAGCGACTCGGCCGCGGCGACGATTTCGTCGGTGTCCATCGCACGCAACAGGTCTTCGCGCACGTCCTCGCCGACGTGCACCAGCACCTCGCCGTCGTCTTCCGCGTCGACCAGACCCCAGACGATCTGGCGCTTGGCCGACGGCAACGATTCGAGCAGGTTGCCGATCTCCGCCGGCGACAAGGTGTTCACGAGCCGCTTGACCGGCCCGAGCCGGCCGCTGTCCAGGGCCTGTTCGAGCAGGCGCAGCTGTTTGGCGGTCTTGTCCTGCTGCGTGGTTTCGGCCATGGGGGTCCGGTTTTATGCGAGGAGACTCATGGACGCATTGTCGCGGACTGGCCAGGTTGCGCCTACCTGCGCGCGGTCACGCCGTGTGTCGGCGCTTCAGCCGCAGCAGTGGCTTTTCGAGCAGATGCCAGGACAGTGCGCCGGCCGCGACGGCGCAGGGCAGCGCGATTAGCGTGATGCGCGTCGGCGTCGGCACTGGCAACAGCGACGCAACGACCTGCTGGATGGGAAAACCCCACAGGTATACGCCGTAGGAGTAGTCGCCGAAGCGATTGAAGCCGAGCAGAAAACGCGGGCCATAGGCGAACCAGAACACGCCGTAGGAAAGCGCGAGCCCGAACAGTGGCAGAAACCACGTGCCGCCATGGGCGAGCACGGCCAGAGCGAACAGCGCCACGGCCAGCGCGCCGTGAAACGGAATCAGGTCGCGCCAGCGGTAGAACGCGCAGCCGGCGAGGAAAAAGCCGCCAAGGCGCAGGAATTCGTCTATCGGCATCATGGGCAGCGCATAGGGTGCATACAGCGCGCAGGCGAGGATCAGCGCCGCGTAGAAGAATCGTTCGCGCCGGTCGAGCAATCCGAGCAGCCCGAAGATCGCGAGCCAGGCATACACGCGCACCTCGACAACGAGCGTCCACAGCGAACCGTTGACGGTATTCGGATGCGGGTTGCCGGCAAACACGCCGGGCAGCGTCCATACCATCTCCGGCGAGAAAGTGAGATTTTTCCAGATGTAGCGCCAGGTCAGTGGGTCGGCATAGTACTGCGCGAGCGGAAGATCAGTCAGCGCGGCGCCGAGCAGCAGGGCGCTGAGGGCCAGGCAGGCGAGATAGGCGGGCACGATGCGCAGCGCGCGCGATTGCAGGAAGAAGGCGAGATCGGGCCGGCGCAGCCACGCGCCGGTGACGAGGAACCCGCTGACCACGAAGAAGATCTGTACCGCGATCGTGCCCGAATACAGCCCCCAGCCCTGCCGCGTGAGGTGGTCGGCCGCGCCGGGAATGCCGCTGATCGCGTAGCTGTGGCCGTAGATCACCGCCGAGGCGGCGATCAGCCGCAACAGCAGCAGATTGTCGCCCTTGGCCGCCATGGCCTGTTCCAGTGTACGCCACGGCAGCGGCCGCACCGGCGTGTCGGCCGGCGTCGGCGCGGCCGCCGGCAGTCGCCAGCGCCGCAGCGCGGCGATGATGACCAGCGCAAGAAGAATCCAGTGGAAGTCGTCCATCAGGTTTCGCTCCGGCGACGGTGGGGCGCCTGGTTCGTGCTCTCCGCGGCAATGGATGTGCTGCGTAGCGACGGCGGATGTGCTGCAAATGGAATGGCGTTCATTCGCCCGTCGCTGCAACGCGCGCGGCGGGCGCCGGCGAATCGTCGTACAGCGCGGCCTCGATCTGCGGCAGCACCGCATCCGTGAGCATCTGCCGGCCGCTGTCGTTCTGGTGGAAGAAGTCGAAATATTGCCCGCAGCCACCGTTGTCCGCCGAGGCCAGCGCATCGGTTGCGTCGATCAGTCGGATATGCCCTTCGTCGACGAGCGGCTGCAGCACACTGAGTGTCCACTGGTGCAGGCCGAGTGGACTGGCTTCTTTCCAGGCGCCGGTCAGTGGCATCAGCACCACCACGGGCGGACGTGGCCAGTTCAGCGCGCGCAGCCGCGAGCGGATGTTGTCGCGCACCTGCTGCAGGAAGTCCGGTAAGGGTTGCTGACGCATCAGCGCAGCGAAATCGGGCCGGCCGGCAAGCGTGGCGCGCAGTTCGCGGCACTGATGGCGCAAGCCGTTTGCAGCCTCAGTGGTGGAACTGTCGACTTTGTCGCAGGCAGCGACGCGATCGACGCCGAACTCGCACATGTCGCGCGCTTCCTTGGCGTTGCGCAGCAGCACGTCGGCCGCCGGCATACCTTTCCACCACGTCACCGATTCGCGCCGCTGCAGTGGCGCCTTGACGTAGTCCTGGATGTCCTCGCGGTATTGATACAGCGCCGAGTGTGCGCCCCAGCTTGCCATTTCGTCGCGTTTGGCGGGCACGTGCGCCGCGATCACCGCGTCGTCGGCAAAGCCGCGGAACGGCGCGACGATCGCGAGCTCGTAACTGCCGTTGCCCGGATACATGAACGTGGTCAGGTCCATGGCGATGACGCCGCCGCGCAGGTTGGGGCGGTGCGCGGCGAGCCAGTTGGTCAGCACGTCGACCGTCATCCAGTGCGAGCCCGGCATGCTCAGGTTCGCATGCACAGCACCGTGTTCCTGCGCGATGCGCGCGAGCGCTTCGTGGTCGATGCCATAGACCGGCCGCGAGCTGCCGAGCGTCACGAAATCGAGCTGCCGCATCGTCGGATCGTTCAACGCACGTTTGAGGCGCACGCTGGTGCCGGCGTGGCTGTCGGGTTTCACCATGCCTTCCCAGATGCCGAGCCGGAACAGCGATTCGCACAGCATCAGCAACAGCAGCGGCGCGATGAATTTGAGCAGGGTCTTCATCGGCGCACTCAGAACTGGAAGTAGATGAACGGCACGGTCGCCGCTGGCGTGAACCAGATCAGCAGCAGGCCGATAGCCGCGAGCGTGACGGCGAACACCGGTCCGCGCTCGCGCGCGAGCCATTCCTTGAAGCCTTTCCAGCCGCCGAGCAGGTGCACGGCCAGCATCGCGACCAGCAACAGCAGCATATGCAGATGGTTCGCCGGGTCAAACGTCGGCGAGGCCGCGCCGGCGATGTTCGCGATCATCGTTGTGGCGTCGCCGAAGGTCTTGGCGCGGAAGAAGATCCACGCGAAGCAGACCAGGTTGAACGTCAGCAGCCAGCGCAGGCTGCGCATGAGCGCGTTGTCCGCATTCCAGAACGGCAGGCGGAACAGGACCGCGCGTTCGAACGCCAGATAGGCGCCGTGCAGCCCGCCCCAGATCACGAAGTTCCAGCTCGCCCCGTGCCACAGGCCGCCGAGCAGCATGGTCAGCATGAGGTTGAAATACGTATGCAGATTGCCGTGGCGATTGCCGCCGAGCGAGATGTACAGATAGTCGCGCAGCCAGCGCGACAGCGTCATGTGCCAGCGGCGCCAGAATTCCCGCACGCTGTCGGCGAAATAGGGATAGTTAAAATTTTGCGGGTAGCGGAAACCGAGCAGCAGCGCGAGACCGATCGCGATGTCGGTGTAGCCCGAGAAATCGCAGTAGATCTGGAAGCTGAAGGCGTAGACGGCGAGCAGGCTATCCCAGAAGCCGTGCTGCGAGGGATTGGCGAAGATCGGGTCGGCATACAGCGCGAGATTGTCCGCGAAGACGATTTTCTTGACGAAGCCGAATGCGATCAGCACCAGTGCGCGCTGCACGTCAGCGGCATCCACGCGCTTTTCGCCGTCGAGCTCGCGGAAGAACTCGTAGTCGCGCACGATGGGTCCGGCAGCAAGCTGCGGGAAGAACGACACGAACAGGGCGTAGTCGAGCAAGTTGCGCCGCGGCCGGCTCACGCCGCGATAGACGTCTATCGTGTAGGACAGGCTCTGGAATGTATAGAAGGATATGCCGACCGGCAGTATGAGATCGATCGGCGTGATCTGCAGCGCGAATCCGACCGCATCGCCCGCGGCGTTCCAGTTGTCGATGAGCCAGTTGGCGTATTTGAAGAACGCGAGCAGGCCGAGATTGGTGACGAGGCTAAGCAGCAACAGATAGCGCGGCCGTGATACGCGCACCATGCCCAACGCGATCGAATAGTCGAGCAGCGTGGAGTAGACGATGATGCCGAGATACATCCAGCTCCACTGGCCGTAGAAATAGTAGCTCGCCGCCAGCAGCATGAACTTCTGCGCCGTGGGCCACGGACGCAGGCCCTGATTGAGCGTGAGCACGATCACGAAGAAGACGACGAAGTGCAGGGAATTGAACAGCATGGTCGTGATCGGCCAGCGGCAGGGTTCGACAGAGGGCGCGCAGTATATCGACGCCGCGGGGGGCTGACTGCGCGCTGCGTCAGCCGCTGTCGGGTACGACGGGTTCGACCAGCAGATAGCGCTCGTTTTCCAGCACCAGCCGCGTTCCCTGCGGCGGAGTATTGTGCGGCGTGCAGCCATGGATGAGCTGGCTTGAGGCGTCGCTGCCGGCAACCGGCTTCGGAAGCAACAAATATCCAATGGAAAAAAGCCGCATGTAGCGCACTGCGGTGCCGAGGTCGGCGACGTATTCCGGTCGCGACAGGGCGATGGCTGGAAAGTCCTCGAACCGTGCCGGCAGCCGTACGGCGGCTTCGAACGGCGCGCAGCCGACGACGCGGGCTACGCCGGGCCGGGTGCGCAGATACTCGCCAATCTCCCAGAGCCCGTGGTATCTCAGGAGACCCTCGGCGATCTTGCGTGTATCGCGCGGACTACGGTCGAGCACCAGGTCGAACGCGCGCGTGCCGGGTGTCCAACTGGCGCTGATGAAGGCGTAGGCGGCCTGGAAGCCGCAGAACAGCAATGCGCCGGCAAACCAGACGCGGCGTGCCTGCGGTTGGTGATACAGCTGGCGCCAGGCGAATGCGACGCCGAGCACCAGCGCCGGCACGAGTGCGGCGATGAAGTAGTTGCCGTCGCTGCCGCGCGCGTGGTGCCTCCAGCCGATGGCGATGACGATCCCGGCAAGGATCAGGAACAGCGCGAGCCGGCGATGCGACTGCGTCGACGCGTCGGGCGCGACCGCGCGCGCGCGCAGCAGCAGCGCCGCGAGCGGCAGCCACAGCCAGACATTGCCGGTCCAACTGATTGCGATGTGTTCCATGCGCTGCGGGCGCAACAGCCAGTCGACGATCAGGCCCGGCACCGTCGCCCAGTCCTGCGGCATGGCCCAGGTCAGCGTGCCGGCCGGCTCACGCAGTGACAGGCCAAACAGCGTCCAGATCTTGTAGAGCGGGTCCGGGCCGATGGTCGGGACGCCGGCGAGCAGCCACGTGCGCGCGATCACGAACGTGGCCGCCGTCGTGGCGAGCAGCAGCGCTGCAATGGCGAGACGGTTGCGTGCCGGAGTGGCCGTCACGTCCGGCTGTCCTGAACGCACAAGGACAGCGGTCAGCGCGATGCCGGTCACGAGCAGGCCGAGGTAGGGTACGGCAATCAGCTTGCTCGACCCGGCCAGCAAGGCGGCCGCGAGGAACCATGCGGCGTGCTCGAAGCGGCGCGACTGCAGCCAGTCGCCGGCGAACAGCCACCCGAGCAGCAGAAACAGTGCGCAGGCGATGTCGGGCTTGGGTTCCAGCGCCGGATTGGCGATGGCCGGCAGCGTGAACACGAGCGCGGCCAGCAGCAGCTGCGCCGTCGTCGAGGTCACGCCGAGGCGTGCGAGCAGGCGGGTGCCGGCCAGTGCGGTCAGGCCGAGCAGCAGTATGGTCATGCCGCTGACGACGCTGGCGTCGTCGAGTCCGCTCAATGGCAACAGGTATACTTCATAAAGTTTTGGAAAATAATGCACCGGGGAGACCAGCCCCAGCGGCGCGAACACGGAGCCGTCGGCGGTCAGCACGTACTCGGGACGAAAACCGTACCAGAGCCCGTCGAAGCTGAAAGCATAGTTGGCGCGCGCGAACAGCACGAGCACCCAGCCGGCGAGCAGTGCGAGCAGCACGCGGTCGCGCAGGGACCAGGCGCGGCTGCGCTGCAGCAGGTGCAGACTCAGCGGGCACGCCCGCGCCCAGCACGCCAGCGGCAGCAGCGCGAGCGTGACGATCCGCAGCGCGACCGGGGTGCCCCAGCCCAGGGCCGAGGCGAGCCATGCCAGGGCGCTCCACGCCGATATGCCGAGTACGAAAGCGCGCAGATAGTCCTCGCCCTCCCGCGGCCGCTCGCCGCCGCACAGCCGCGTGACCGCGGCGCCGAGCGCGAGCGTGAACTCGAGATACAGCAGGCACAGTACGGCCGGCGCGTCGACGGCGTGGCGGCGCAGGTAGAACTCGGCGAGCAGCAGCGTGCCGAGGAGGCGCCAGCGCCGCGCCGATACGCGCTGAAGCAGCGCCAATCCCGCAAGCAGCAGCGCGGCTTCGGCGCCGCCTTGCCAGGACTGCGGCTGGCTTATTGCCCAGCCGAACGGGCCGGGGACTATCAGTCCCCAGGCGACGACCGCGCAGAGCGCCAGCGCGGCGACCAGCAGGAGCAGCGCGCGTATCCGCGTGGCGGGCGTATGAGTGGCTGCCGCGCCGGTGTCCTCGGCGACCCGCATCAGCCGGGGACGCGCAGGCTGTGCTGCGGCGTCATGTGCTGCCACGCACGAGTCGGGCCGGCATAGGGCAGGCCGCGCATCACCGCCATCAGGTGCGTGGGCTTGATCGTGCCGGCGCGCATTTCCGCCTCGTCCCGTGCATGAATGCGATCGATGAGTTCGCGGTCGCGCGCCGACTCCGCGTCGAAGTGACCGCCGAAGCCGCGATCGATGAACGGATCGATGACGTTGGCGAAGCCGAGGAAGCTCTCGAAGCCGAAGCGTTCGGTCAGCAGCGGCAGGATGTCCTGCGCGCGGATGCCTTCGAATCCTTCGCCGGAACAGTCGAAGTCGACGAACTCATCCCACTGGCACAGCAGCTGGCGGTGGTAGCGATAGTCCGGCGGCAGTTCGCTCCAGAACTCGCGCACGATCGCGAGTGCTTCGGGCCAGCGCAGGTGGCCATTGCGGCCGACCATGTCGGAAATCACGAAGCGTCCATGCGCCGGCAGGTTCGCTGCGATGGCATCGAACAGCCCTTCGAGATTGACGACGTGATGCAGGCTCTGGTTCGCCATGGCCGCGTCGTAGCGTCGCGCCGGCTGCCAGTCGTTGAAGTCGCCGCTTACCGGCACGACCTGTTCGCTCAACCCCGCGTCGCGCGCGAGCACGGCACCGCGTTCGAGCATGACCGGATTGATGTCGACGCATTCGAGCACGAAGTCGCGCAGGCCGCGCGCCGCGAGGATCTGCGCGACGCGCACCTCGGTGTCGCAGTTGCCGGCGCCCAGGCTGACAAAGCGCGCCGGCCGCTGCGGCGCATCATGCAACGCTGCCTGCAGCGCATTGGCGAAGAACTCGTCCGGATTGGCGCAGCCGAAGTGTTCGAGCTTGGGTCGCAAATAGGTATGCGACCAATAATGGAAAATGGCCGGCAGTTCGTTGACGTCGGTCTGGCCGGCGAAGATTTCCTGTTCCTGGCGCAGACGCGCGGCGTAGTCGTCGGTCGCGTCGGGCACGGAAGGTGGTGCCGTGGGCTCCTGCGTCGCGGATTCGCACGTTTCGCCCGGCGGTTGCTCGACTTCGATCGCAGGCGCAGCAATCGCCGGATCGTCTGCGTCCGGTGTCGCGGTGTCGACGCACGCGGTCACTGGCGCGGCGACGGCCGGCCGCGCGAGCCGGCGCAGCGGTGCCTTCATTGCTTCGGGCAGATGGCGTGCGAGCGGCGCGAGGCGCAGGTCCAGCCAAGCGAGTGTTTGGGATAACGTCTCTTTCACAATCAACGAGATAGCAACAGGGGGCGCGCAGTGTAGCACCGCCAGTCGCGACGGCTTCTCGACCGTGTCACGGCCAGGTCGATTCCACGCAGATGCCGACATCGGGCGAGATCGTCGCGCCGGAGGTACTCCAGCGCCGTGCTATTCACCCTGGGGCAGTGGCAGCGTGCGGCTTGTGGCGAAGCCCGATGCATCGCGCGATGTCTGTCACTGCGCCGCTGGCGACACGGTATCCGCCGTGTGTGTCGGTGGCAGCGTGCGCAGTTCGCACAACTGCGGCCGCATTTCGCCGTCGAACAGGTTGCTGTCCACGGGGTCGCAGGCGCCCGCTGTCGCTGTCAGGCGATGCCGTCGCAGGGCTTCCTGCAGCGATGTTTCGTTCACATCGCTCGCAAGCAGCAGCAATGGCCCGTCGTGCCGGTGCAGTCGTTCGTACACGGCGCGGTCCAGCGCCCACTCGGGCAGCGGCGGGCCGAGCGCGTTGCCGACGATGCGCACGAACCGTGTGCTGTCGGGAAATGCCGGCGCGAGGAACGCGAGCGGCTCGCGGCTGCCGAAGACGACCAGCGCGTTCGCCACCTGTGCGCGCGCCGGCAGCATCACTTCGACGTAGTGATCGCCGTAGTGCGCCAGCCGGCCCCAGCGCGGCGGCCGTGTAGCCAAGCCGACGATGACCAGCACCGCGCATGCCGTCGCCAGGCCGATGCGCCAGGGCAGGGCGAGCAGCGCGACGACCAGCAGCAGCGGCGCGAGCATTTCCAGCACGACGAGATAGCGGTAGTAGCCGAACAGCGCGAGCCACAGCAGGTACGCGAGCACGACCGCGAGCAGCACGAAATCCAGCCTCCGTGGCTGCGGCAACGATGCACGCGCGCGGCACCGCCACAGCGGCAGCGCGAGCAGCGCAAGGAACAGCAGTGGCAGACGCAGATCGAGGAACCACAGTTCGGACACGCGTCGCGGCTGGTCGGCCCAGACCAGTGGATAGAACAGCCATTCCAGCGCGCCGCGCGGCAGCCAGCGCGTATCGCGCAGTTCGGCCGGCGCGACGAAATCGCCGCCGAAAACGGAACCGAACAGCGGGAACAGCGGATTGCCGAATTCGCGCCACAGCTGCCACATCCAGTGGCCGTTGACGAGCAGGAAGCCGGCCAGCGCGTAGCCCGCCAGCAGCAGCCAGCGCCGCAACGCGGTGGCACGCCTTGCGCGTGCCGCCAATCCGGGAATGCATCCGCGCGCCGCAAACAGCAGTGGCGCGGCGAGCACGATCCCGCTCGCGACCGGCGCAGCCGTGAGTTTCAGTCCCACTGCCAGCCCGAGCAGCGCGCCGGCCGCCGCGATGCGCCCGCGTCCGGACTGAGGAGGCAGCAGCAGGGCGAGTGCGCACAGCAGCGGCAGGCTCACGAGGTTGTCGCCAAAGCCGGCGCCAAGTTCACCGCGCTGGGTCGCACCGGTGGCGCCGACCAGAGCGATCAGCAGTGGGAGCCAGCGACGCCGCTGCAGCAGCGCCGGCGGCAGCAACTGCACGGCGATGCGATGGAGGGGCAGCAGGTTGAGTCCCTGCACCGCGCCGAGCACGAAGGTGCCGAGCCAAGGCGGCGCGGTGGACAGCAACAGATACAGCAGTGCCGACAGCGTCGGGTTGAACCAGGTCTGCGCCTGCGCCGCAGCGAGATCCTGCGCGCTACGACCGCTCAGCCAGGCCCAGCCGTCGTACCAGTGGTAGTTGCGCAGATCCCAGTTGTTGCTCTGGCCCATCCAGGCCGCGGCGCAGCCGAAGGCGAGTACGCCGGCGCACAGCAGCAGGCACTCGGTGCGCGTCGTGCGCGCAGCAGCGGTTGTCGCGGCTGCTTCAGCGTACACGGCGCGCGAGCAGGCGCCGCGCGTAGTAGCGCAGCCGTCCGATCAGCCCGCGCTCCAGTGCTTCGCGGGTCTGTTCGTAGCGTTGATTCAGCTCGCTGAGCTCGCGGTAAAGGCGCTGGTTGTGCTGGTCGCGGCGTGCGAGCAGATTGCGCAGCTCGCCGACGTCGTCCTCGCTCAGCGTCATTCCGGCGCGGAAGCGCTCGGGCAGCGGCCGCTCGACGTAGATGGTCGAATGGGTAGGTGCCAGTTCCTCGGCTGGACGTTCCGTTGTGTAGAAGTACAAGGCGATGGAACGCCGCGTGACATCCTCGCGTCCGGCCGGCACGGCGATCCGCTCGAAGCCGTGCCAGCTCCATTCCGTGGTCTCGAAGATGACGCCGCGGTTGAACAGCGGCGCGATGCGCGTGATGCGGTCGTCATCGGCGCGCGGATCCGAATGCAGTTCGAGCAGGCCGCCCCAGTGGTCTTCCCACTGCGGATTCAGATACACGATGAGATTGAGTCGGCGGTGCCAGGGTTCGACCGGATGGCGGTTGAAGTCGACGTGCGGGTCGAGGTCCTGGCCGTTGCGGTTCTCGTGCGTGCCGCCGCCGAAATACCACGGGTCGTAGCGCAGGTCGGCAATGCCGGTGATCGCGGACAGGCGCTGCAGGAATGCCGGCGACTGCACGAGATCGTCCAGCGCCGCATAGGCCGGACCGAGTTCGCGGATTTTCTCGACGGTCGACTTGTTGCCGATCCCGCCGTCCTCGTTGCGCGCGTTGCCGCGCTCGAATGCCGGGAAATCGGCCAGCAGTTGCGTCGCGCTGGCGGTGTCGAAGAAGTGCTCGATCACGACATGGCGGAACGGCTCGCGGCGCTGGAACGCGGCGGCGAGCGAGGCAATGCGCGAGTCGAGATCGGCGGCGAGCATGGGAGGGCGTAGGGTGCGGAGGCGCGATCATGCCATGAGCAGCGCGCGCCGCGGCCGGGGGCAGTGGCCTGTCTCGCAGTCGCCGTTGGTCGATTCCGGCGTCTATGCCGCGATACGTCGTTGCGAGGCGCCGCCGCACCCGGTCTCGCCGCGAAGTCCGTCCGGAATATCTTCAACGCAACGACGAGACAGGACGCTACGCGGCGTCGGTTGCCCGCGCCAGGACGCGCTCCAGCCCTTCCCGATCTTCCGCGCGCAGCAGTTGCGGCGCGAGCCGGCGCAGGCGGCCGCGATCGCAGCGCGACACAGCGTCACGCACTTCGAGCAGCGCGCCGGTGTGCATGCTGAAGTCGGTGAGGCCCAGCGCGATCAGCAGCGGCGTGAAGCGTGCGTCCGAGGCCATCTCGCCGCAGAGACTCACCGGCTTCCTGTGCTTCTCGCCGCAGCGCATGGTGGCGGCGAGCAGTTGCAGCACGGCCGGGTGCAGCGGATCGTAGAGTTCCGACAGCGCATCGTTGTTGCGATCCGCGGCCAGCGTGTACTGGACCAGGTCGTTGGTGCCGATCGCAACGAAATCGACATAGCGGATCAGGCTCGGCAGGGCGATGGCCGCCGCCGGCACCTCGATCATGGCGCCGAGGTCGAACTGGTCGGCGACCTCGTGGCCTTCGCTGCGCAGGTCGCGCGCGCAGATCTGGATCAGCTTGCGCGTGGCCTGCATCTCGATGATGGTCGTGACCATCGGCACGAGGATGCGGATCGGCCCGTAGGCCGAGGCGCGCAGGATCGCGCGCATCTGCGTCGCGAACAGCGCCGGCCGGCGGATCGACAGGCGCACGCCGCGCATGCCGAGCGCGGGATTGGGCTCCGTGGTCAGTGCCAGGCCCGTGGTATCGGCCTTGTCCGCACCGAGGTCCAGCGTGCGTATCGTCACCGGCAGCCCGCCCATGCCGAGCACGAGGTCGCGGTAGGCGTGGAACTGTTCGTCCTCGTCGGGCAGGTGATTGCGCTGCAGGAACAGGAATTCGGTCCGATACAGGCCGATGCCGTCGGCACCGTTGGCGCGGGCCTGGGCCACGTCGCCGGCCAGCTCGGCATTGGCGAACAGGCGGATCGCGCAATCGTCGAGCGTGCGTGTCGGCGCGTACGCCAGCTGGGCCAGGCGGCGGCCTTCGCGTTGCGCATCGCGCTGGTGCTGGCGGTAGCGCGCGAGGTCCTGCGCGGTCGGATGCACGACGACCTCGCCGTGGTCGCCGTCGACGAGCAGCAGGTCGTCGTCGTGGACCTCGGCCAGCGCCTCGTGCGCGCCGACGATCATCGGCAGGCGCATGCTGCGCGCGAGGATGGCGCTGTGCGACAGCGCGCTCGAACCGGTGCACACTGCGGCGAGCACGCCCTGCTCGGTCAGGTGGGTCATTTCCGCCGGCGCGATCTGGTCGCTGACCAGGATGGTGCCGACGCGCGCGGCGATCTGGCGCTCTGCCGGACTGGTTTCGCGCGCGAGCGCGGACTGCACCCGGCCGATGACGTGGTCGATGTCCTCGCGGCGGCTGCGCAGGTAGGGATCGTCCATGGCCTCGAACACGGCGGCGAGTCGGTCGCGCTGCATCTTCAGTGCGGTGCCGGCGCGGTAGCGGCCGCGGCGCACCAGATCGAACAGGCCGGTCAGCAGCTCCGGGTCGTTCAACAGCATGCTGTGCGCGTCGATGAATTCGCCGATCTCGCGCGCGAGCGCGCCATGGAGCTTGTCGCGGATCGTGCGCAGTTCCGTCTGTGCGGTCTCCAGCGCGAGCTGCAGGCGCTCGGCCTCGTTCTCTATCTCGCCCGGTTCCAGCAGGGTCTCGTCGATGACGAACTGGCTCGGCTGCACCAGCCGTGCACGTCCCAGGACCATGCCGCGCGAGGCGCCGATGCCATTGAGGACGATGCGCATGCTCACGGGATGGACGGGTCCTTGTGGTGGGGTGAATCCAGCGGCGCAGCCCGCGCTCGCTGCCCGGATCGAGTCCGGCGCAGCCCGGATCGACCGGCAAAGCCGCGCCATCCGTACCGTGCGCGCCAGCGCGTCGTCCGGCGGCAACCGCCGGCTATTGGCCTTCGTCGAACTTGCGTTGGAACAGATCGACCACGGCGTCCAGCGCTGCGGCCTCGTCCGCGCCTTCGGCGCGGATCGTGACCGGCGTGCCGACACCTGCCGCGAGCATCATCACCCCCATGATGCTCTTGGCATTGATTTCGCGACCGCGGCAGCGCAACCACACTGTCGATGAGTAGCTCTGCAGCAGTTGCACCAGCTTGGCCGAGGCGCGGGCATGCAGGCCCAGCTTGTTGCTGATGACGACGTCGCGTTCAAGCATGGTCGATGCAGATTCCGCCGCGCCCGCCAGTGGCCGCGGTCTGCGCCAGCTGGTCGAGATCCTGATTCGGATAGTTCAGCACGCGCAGCAACATCGGCAGGTTCAGGCCGCTCACGCAGTGGGTGCGGAAGCCGAGGCCGGACAGACGCTGGGCGATGTTGCACGGTGTCGAACCGTACAGATCCGACAGTACCAGCACGCCGTCACCCTGGTCGAGGTGGCGTGCGCGACGCGACGCGTCACCCAATGCGCTTTCGGGGTCGGCGCAGGCGCCGACTTCGAGCACTTCCAGCGGCAGCGGAAACTGGCCGAGCACGTGATGCGCGGCCGAGACCAGCGCATCGCCCATGGCCTCATGGGTCAGCAACAGCACGCCTACGCTCACGAGGTCTGCTCCCGATCGCCGGCGGTGCCGGCTCGGAGGCGTACTGGTTGCGTGACTATGACGCGGGAAATGGCCATCAGGTTGCCTGCAGGAGGGTAATGCGGATAGCAACTTGCAAGAATATTGCCTGTCGCTGGTAGGTGGGGGCGGGTTTACTCGAGTTCACGGTGAAAGGTCAGGACCTGTTCGCGCGAGGCGCGGAAATGTTCAGCCAGGCGTTCGGCCAGATAGACCGAGCGATGACGGCCGCCGCTGCAGCCGATGCAGATGGTCACGTAGGAGCGGTTGTCGGCTTCGAAGCGTGGCAGCCACTCGTCGAGGAAGCTGGTCAGCTGGTCGAGGAAGCGCTGCACTTCCGGCTTGCCCTGCAGCCATTCGCGAATCGCCGCATCCTTGCCCGACAGCGGGCGCAGCGACGGATCCCAGTGCGGATTTGGCAGCACGCGGGCGTCGAAGACGAAGTCCGCGTCGATCGGCAGGCCGCGGCGGTAGGCGAAGGACTCGAACAGCAGCGACAGCTCGCCGCCGCCCACGCCGAGTTCCGTGGCGATGAGTCGCCGCAGCTGGTGGACGTTGAGATCGCTGGATTCGATGACCCGGTCGGCGATCGCCGAGAGCGGCCGCAGCAGCTTGCGTTCGAGTGCGATCGCATCCTGCAGCGGCAGTCCGTCGGCCGACAGCGGATGCCGCCGGCGTGTGTCGGAAAAGCGTTTGGACAGCACGTCGTCGCGGCTGTCGAGGAAGATGAGCTGGTATTCCACGCCAGTTCGCGCCAGCTCGGCCAGCACCTGCGGCAGCTGGTTCAGGTCCTCGCTGCGATTGCGCACGTCTACGCCGACCGCGATGCGGCGGTGGCCGCCACGGCTGACCGCGCCGACGAGGGATGGCATCAGTGCTGCCGGAAGGTTGTCGACGCAATAGAAGTCGAAATCCTCGAGCGTACGCAGGGCGACGGTCTTGCCGGCACCGGACAGGCCCGACAGCACGACGAGGTGGACCTTGTCCGCGTCGCCGTTGATGTCCAGGGGTTCGCTGCTCACCACGGTGCCCGCTTCTGCAATTGATGGGCCTGGCGGTCGATGAAGGTCTGCGCGGGATCTATGCCCTTGCTCTTGAGCATGTGGCTGCGCACGGCGGCCTCGACGAGCACGGCAAGGTTACGGCCGGGCGCAACCGGAATCGCGATCTGCGGAATGCGGGTGTCGAGGATCTCGCGATAGCCGACGTCGCCGGTCAGGCGCTTCATGCCGTCGACGTCGTCGAGCGGATTGAGCGGACGCAGGTGCACGACGAGGCGCAGGTACTTGGACGGCTTGACCGCGGTATGGCCGAACATCTCGCGCACGTTGAGCACGCCCAGTCCGCGCACTTCAAGCAGGTCCTGCAGCAGTTCGGGGCAATGGCCGTCAACCACGTCCGGCGCGATCTGGGTGAACTCCGGCGCGTCGTCCGCGACCAGGCGGTGGCCGCGGGTCAGCAGTTCCAGCGCCAGTTCGCTCTTGCCGGACCCGGATTCGCCGGTGATCAGCACGCCGATGGAATAGACCTCCATGAACACGCCGTGCAGCGTCACGCGTCGCGCCAACAGGCGCGCGAGGTGATATTGCAGGAAGGTCAGGATCTCGTGGCCGCGCTTGGGACTGGACCACAGCGGCGTGTTGGATTCATCGGCGGCCTCGCGCAGGTCGCTGGGCAGGGCCTGATCTTTCGTCACGATCAGCGCGGTGGGCCGGTAGTTGATGATTTTCTGCACGGTTTCCCAGCGCTGGCGCGAATCCAGGCCGTCGAGGTAGTTCAGCTCCTCGGTACCGATGATCTGCACCTTGTTCGGGTAGATCACGTTGAGATAGCCGACCATCGACGGACGGCGCGCGTGATTGTCGCCCGGATCGAGCGTGCGGCCATTGCCCTGCGTTCCCGCGGTCCAGCGCAGTGACAGGCGTTCGCTGAGGCTGTCGAACAGCTGGCGGGCGGTCAGTGGATCCATGGAGGCGATCAGGCGAGCTCGCCCCATTCTGCCAGTTCGGCATGGAGCGCGCTGGCATCGGCGGCCCGGCGCAGACGCTCGAGAGTCGGCGGATCGGATGCGCGCGTGGCGATGTCGGCCAGCAGCGCCAGGTGCCCGGTCGTGAAGTGGTTCGGGGTGACTATGGCCGCGAACAGATCTACCGGCCGGCCATCGGCTGCACCGAACGCGACCGGCCGGATCAGTCGGACAAAGGCAGCACGGGGCTTTGCCAGCACGGCGCTGCGTCCATGCGGAAGTGCGAAACCGGATCCCAGCGCGGTGGAGCCGAGACCTTCGCGTTCGGTCAGGGCTTCCAGGACAGACAGGGCCTGGTCGGTCGGCGCCATGAGTTGGGCCAGCGCTTCCAGCAGCGCGCCACGTGATCGCACCTGCAGATCGGCGACGACACTGTCGGGAGTCAGGAGATCGCTGAAGCGCATGCCGCCCGGACAGGTAGTCGCGAAGGTCGCGGATCATAGCGCGGGTTTTGCCGCAGTGCGGTAGAAATTGGTCGAGGGAGGAAATGTGATTGAAGAGGTTAGAGGAGTCAGAAACGAGAAAGCCGGGCAGAAGCCCGGCTCTCGATGAACTGACGCAATATTTTCAAGGTGTTAGGAGGTCGTTGGAGGATGCTGGGCTCGCCGCGGGACGCGATGCGTAAAGCACTCACTCATTTCTCGCGCCTCTGTGCTTTTCACTCGCCTTACGCAATCCGCTCGGCGGCGCGCAGCGCCTCGCTCTTGTGGTGATCGGTCAGCTTTTCCTTGTGCTTGCGGATCTGGCCGTCGAGCTTGTCGGCCAGCGCGTCGATCGCGGCATACATGTCGTCGGCGCTGGCTTCCGCGTGAATGATCTTGCCGGCAGCCGCATGGATGGTCGCGTCCGCCTTATGCACGAGCTTCTCAACGTTCAGCGTCACGCCGATGTCGTGGAGGTGGTCGAAGTGGCGCAGGATGCGCTCGAACTTGCTTTCGACATAGCTGCGCAGGGCCGGCGTCACTTCAACCTTGGGGCCGCTGACATTGATCTGCATGGTGCTTCTCCTTACGGTAGAGCGCTCCTGACGCGGAACGCGGTCGGCACGAAACGATGCATTAGGCTTCGTGCGAAAGAGTGTGGTTAGCGTTGACCTGTGTCCTGCATAGGGGTTCCCGGCCGCAGGTTCAAGCGGCTCAGCTGAGCCGGCAGCGCTCGTTGGAGGCGGCGATATTCATCGCCTCGCGGTACTTGGCGACCGTGCGGCGGGCCACGTTGATGCCGCGGCGGTTGAGTTCCTCGGCCAGTCCCTGGTCCGACAGCGGCTTGCCGGTCGGCTCAGCCTCGATGAGCTTTCGGATCATGGCCTGGATCGCCGTAGCCGAGGCGGTGCCGCCGTCGACCGTGGAGACACCGCTGGAGAAGAAGTGCTTGAACTCGAAGGTGCCGCGCGGCGTATAGAGGAACTTGCGCGTCGTCACGCGCGATACCGTGGATTCGTGCATGCCGATTTCCTCGGCAACGTCCTTGAGTACCAGTGGTTTCATCGCCTCGGGACCGAAATCGAGGAACGCGCTTTGCGCCTTCACGATGGACTGGGCGACCTTGAGTATCGTATCGGCGCGCGTCTTCAGGCTCTTGATCAGCCAGCGCGCCTCCTGCAACTGGCCGCGCAGGTACGAGGCATCGTCGCGCTGGGCACGGGCGATCAGTGACTCGTAGTGCCGGTTGATCGCCAGCTGCGGTTGGCACCCCGGGGCGAGGCTGACCTGCCATTGGCCGTGATGGCGGAAGGCGTAGGCGTCGGGCGCCACGTATTCGGGCGCTGCGCTGGAGACGCTGGAACCCGGTTTGGGATCGAGAGCGCGGATCAGCTGCACGGCGAGGTCGATCTGGTCGCTGCCGGCCTTGAGGCTGCGGCTCAGGCGGGCGCGATCGTTCTTGGCCAGCACTTCCAGGTGATCGGCGACAATGGCCCGGGCCACGGCAAGACCTTCGACATCGGTCTCGAACGAGTCGAGCTGTACCAGCAGGCAATCACGCAGGTTACGACTCGCCACGCCGAGCGGGTCGAAGCGCTGCACGCGATGGCGCACCGCTTCGATCTCGTCGGCATCGACCTGATACAGGCTGTCGAGGCCTTGCTGGATGGCCTCGATCGGTTCGTGCAGATAGCCGTCGTCGTCGATTGCCTCGATGATGGCGACGGCTATCGCCCGGTCGCGCGCGGACATCGGCGTGAGGTTCAGCTGCCAAAGCAGGTGATCGCGCAGGTCCTGCTTTTCCGGCTCCTGGGTTTCGAATTCGTCGTCCGACGGCGCGTTGCGCGCGGGCGTGTCGAAGTTCATGTCCAGCGATTCGAAGCGGTCCTCGTCCGCCTCGCGCGCGTCGCCGCTGTCGCTGCTTGCGGTTTCGCTGCTGCTGGTGTTGCGGGTGTCAAGGAATTCCACTGGCGGTGCATCGACACCGGCCTCGGCCTCGGCCGGTGCGGGTTCGCCCGGTTCGTCGGGGAGTTCCAGCAGCGGATTGGATTCGAGCGCTTCACGCAGCTCCATCTCCAGCTCGATGCTGCTCAGCTGCAGCAGGCGGATCGCCTGCTGCAGTTGCGGAGTCAACGCCAGTTGCTGGTGCAGGCGGAGATTTAACGCTGGCTTCATCAGGGGTCCCGTTGCGGCGCGTTTCGCAGGAATACAGTCGACGGTGCGAAAGGCCCGTGACGCCATCCTAATGCGGAAAACGGTCGACGGGAACCGCGCAGCGGCAGGTCGCAAGCAACTTGCGTATGGCGCCGGATTGGGAGAGGATTTGGCAGCTTGTCCACCTCGCGCCGTGTGCGGACGCGCCCCGGTGGCGTGAATCTTTTGTCAATGTGCATCTGTGGCGCTGTGGATTCCGCGCCGCGATCGCACGTTACATGCGGAATTCCTTGCCCAGGTACACTTCGCGCACCTGCTCGTTCGCGAGTATCGTGGCCGGCGCGCCCTTGGCCAGCACCTTGCCTTCGCTGAGGATGTAGGCGCGATCGCAGATGCCGAGGGTTTCGCGCACGTTGTGATCGGTGATCAGCACGCCGATGCCGCGTTCCTTGAGATGGCGCACGATGCGCTGGATCTCGCCGACCGAGATCGGATCCACGCCGGCGAACGGTTCATCGAGCAGCATGAAGCGCGGTTCCGCGGCCAGCGCGCGCGCGATCTCCACGCGACGCCGCTCACCGCCGGAAAGGCTCGCCCCTTTCTGCTGCGCGATATGGCTGATCTGCAGTTCATCGAGCAGTTTTTCGAGTTCCGCCGCGCGGCCGGCCGCGCCCAGCTTCGGACGCAGTTCAAGGATTGCGAGGATGTTGTCGGCAACGCTGAGGCGGCGGAACACCGATGCTTCCTGCGGCAGATAGCCCAGGCCCAGACGCGCGCGCGCATGCATCGGCTGCGCGGTGATGTCGGTCTCGTCGAGCCGGATGCTGCCGGCGTCCGCACCGATCAGTCCCACGATCATGTAGAAACAGGTCGTCTTGCCGGCGCCGTTGGGACCGAGCAGGCCAACCACTTCGCCCTGGTCCACGCGGCAGGAGAAATCGCGTACGACTTCACGCTGCTTGTAGCGTTTCTTCAGCCCCGTCGCGCTGAGCATTACTGCGGTTTGTCCTTGGCGGCCGGCTTGGGTTCCGCCTTGGGCTTGGGCTGCATCTTCATCGTGATGCCGCCGCCCGAATTACCTTCGCCGGTAAGCTCGCCGCTCTCGGTGTTGTAGACGATGCGTTCGCCGCGAAATTCGCCGCGGCCTTCCTGGATCACGACCGCATTGCCGGTGAGGATGGCGGTGGACTTGTCGGTGTCGTAGTCGATGTTCGCCGCGGTGGCGCGCATCAGGCCGCCGCCATCGAGCTGCTGCTGCATCCGCGCCGGCTTGCCTTCGAGCACGACGCGGCTGATCTCATCGTCGTCGTTCTGGTAGACAGTACCTTTGTCGGATTCGCCCTTCATCGTGCCGCGGGTCAGCTTGACCGCGCCGGTGAGGATGGTGAGGTGCTTGTTCTGGTTGGTGGCGAAATGATTGGCCGCCACTTCCAGCGGCTGGTCGGCGTCGGACTTCAGCGCCTGTGCCGCCGGTGCCGCCAGCGCCAGCAGCGCAACAAGACTAAGGCTTGCGCTTGCGCGCGAACGAAGCGTGGACATCGGCGAGCAACTCCAATTGGTGCGTGTTGAGATCGGCCTTCATGCCGGTGCCGCGCAGTATAGAGCCCGGCTGCGTGATCGTCGCGGCGGCAGCGGTCTGCAGACGGTTCTCCTTCGGATAGGCATCGACGTCGCGCGTGTCCACGCGCGCTGCGCCGGCTTCGGCGCTGGCTTCGCGATGCATCTCAACGGCGCCGGCCAGCAGCATGTGTGTGCCGTCCTTGTTGACGAAGGCCGACTGCGATTTGCCTTTCCAGGGCTCACCCTTGGCCGTTGCGATCAGAAAATCAGGCGCATCGATCCATAGCGAGCCATCGTCATTGCGGCGCGCGAGCGCCGGCGCGGCCACCGTGAAACTCAGCTCGCCGTTTTCATCGAGTGCGTTGAGCTGGAAATCCTCGAGGGTGTAGTTCGAGCGTGGCGGGCCGACGAAGGCTGGCTCTTTTTCGGCCGGCCGGAACAGCCAGAACAGCGACCAGGTCAGCGCCGCCGCCACGGCCAGCGCGAGGATCGTGTGGAGACTGCGCTCGCCCATCAGAGCCAATGCGCCAGTTCGGCGTCGGCCAGGCCACGCGCGTGCAGCAACAGATCGCAGACTTCGCGCGCGGCACCTTCACCGCCGTTGCGCCGGGTTTGCCAGTGCGCGCGTTCGGCCACCCATGGATGTGCATTCGCCGGTGCGATGGGTAAGCCGGTTGCGAGCATGGCGCGCAGGTCGGGCAGATCGTCGCCGGTGTAACAGACCTGCTGCAGCGGCAACTGCAGCGCCTCGCAGAGCAGGTGCAGGCAGGCGCGCTTGTCCTTCTGCCCCTGATAGACGTGGGCGACACCGAGTTCGGCCATGCGTTCGGTGACGAGATGACTCATGCGCGCGGTGATGATGGCCACTTCGATGCCGTTGGCGAGCAGTCGCTTGAGGCCAAGCCCGTCGTGGACGTGAAAGGCCTTGAGCTCGCGGCCATCTTCCGAATACCACAGTCGTCCGTCGGTGAGCACGCCGTCCACATCGAACACGGCAAGGCGGATGGCGGCGGCGCGGTCACGTAGGTGGTCGGACAGTCGGTCGGGCATACGCAGGTATCGGACAGGGGGCGGCAGGGCCGCGGGTGGGCGGAACGGACCGGCATCGACCGGGCAACCTGGGGATCCTGCGGCAAGCGCGGGGCAGCCGTCCATGCCGGCCGCCCGCGGAGCCGGGCTCGCGTTCAGACTACGCGGGCGCGCAGCAGGTCGTGAATGTTCAGCGCGCCGACCAGCTTGTTGTCGTGGTCCACGACGAGCAGGGCATGGATGGTGAAGTCTTCCATGAGTCGGGCTGCTTCGACGGCGAGCTTGTCCGGCGTGATTGTCTTGGCCTTGGCGGTCATCAGGCGCGTCAGGGGCGCGCTGCGCAGGTCGACGGCGTGGTCGTCGAGGGCGCGGCGCAGGTCGCCATCGGTGAAGACGCCGAGCAGGGTGTCTTCCGCATCGACGACGGCAGTCATGCCCAGGCCCTTGCGCGACATCTCGACGAGTGCTTCGGAAAGGCTCGAATTTTCGCCAACCTTGGGAATCTGGTCGCCCGTATGCATGACGTCGCTGATGTGCAGCAGCAGGCGTCGGCCCAGCGAACCGGCCGGATGGGACCGGGCGAAATCGTCGGCAGTAAAGCCGCGGGCTTCCAGCAGCGCCACGGCCAGCGCGTCGCCCATGACGAGCGCGGCAGTCGTGCTGGCGGTCGGCGCGAGTCCCAGGGGACAGGCTTCGGTCGGCACGCTGACATCAAGATGCACGTCGGCCAGGCGCGCGAGCGAGGAGCTGTCGTTGCCGCTCATCGCGATCAGCGGTATGCCCTGGCGCCGGATCAGCGGCAGGATGGTCAGGAGTTCGTCGGTCTCGCCCGAGTTGGACAGGGCCAGCACCACGTCCTTCTGCGTGATCATGCCCAGGTCGCCGTGACTGGCTTCTCCCGGATGCACGAAGAACGCCGGTGTGCCAGTAGACGCCAGGGTCGCGGCGATCTTTCGCGCGATGTGGCCGGACTTGCCCATGCCGGAAACCACGATCCGGCCGGTGCAGTCGAACATGAGCTGGCAGGCGCGCAGGAAGCTTTCGTCGATGCGGGACTTGAGCAGATCGATGGCCCGGGCTTCGGTTTCGACGACCTGTAGTGCACTGCGCACCAGGGCAGCCTGGTTCAGCGGCGGATGGGCAGCGCTGGAGGAAATCAGGGGCAGGATCTGTGCATTCATGAGCAAGGCTGGATGGAGCAGGGAAACAGGGCGCTCGAACGCAACGTTTTGGCGCCAGCGGATTTTCGGTAACATGCGCGTCCCCATAGTGTAGCCGGATAGTCGTCCCTGTCGCAGGGACGGAGCAGACCTGCACTTCGTCGCGACGCTCCGTCGCTGCCCTGAATCCGCCATGGATCCCGCCCGAAATGGACAGCCAGACCATCAAGAATCTGATCGAGCAAGGATTGCCCGGCGCCACGGCCGAGGTCAGCGGAGCCGATGGCGTGCACTTCGATGCCCTGGTCATCGCCGAAGCGTTCCGTGGCAAGTTGCCGCTGGCGCGGCACCGTCTCGTGTACGCGACGCTCGGCGATCTGATGGGGGGCGCCATCCATGCACTGGCTCTCAAGACGGTGACACCCGAAGAGGCGGAAACGCGGTAGCCGCAATGCCTGAGTCTTTGACGGCTTCGGGCCGTGATACCCCCCAAAGCCGCTGCAGCCCGCGATGCGGGTCTGCATACCGCGATGTCGAATTCCCGTTTACCGAGTAAATGATGGCCAAGATCGTAATTTCCGGCGGTGAACCGCTGCACGGCGACGTGTGGATTTCCGGCGCCAAGAACGCGGTGCTGCCGATCCTGGCCGCGACCCTGCTCGCTGATGGCCCCGTCAGCATCGGCAACGTGCCTCACCTGCACGACGTCACCACGACCATGGAACTGCTCGGCCAGATGGGCGTGCAACTGGTGCTCGACGAGCGCATGAAGATCCATGTCGACCCGCGCTCCATCAAGAGCTGTTCGGCGCCGTATGACCTCGTCAAGACCATGCGCGCGTCGATCCTCGTGCTCGGTCCGCTGGTCGCGCGCTACGGCGAGGCCGAAGTCTCCCTGCCGGGCGGCTGTGCGATCGGTTCGCGTCCGGTCGACCTGCATATCAAAGGTCTGCAGGCACTGGGTGCCGACGTGACGGTCGAGAACGGTTACATCCGCGCCAAGGCCAAGCGCCTCAAGGGCGCGCGCATCAACATGGATATCGTCACGGTCACCGGTACCGAGAACATCATGATGGCGGCGGCCCTCGCCCACGGCACCACGATCATCGAGAACGCTGCGCAGGAACCCGAGGTGGTGGATCTCGCCAACTGCCTCAACGCCATGGGCGCCAACGTACAGGGAGCGGGCACGGCAACGCTCGTGATCGAAGGCGTGGAGCACCTGCACGGAACGGATTACGACGTGCTGCCGGACCGCATCGAGACTGGCACCTTTCTCGTCGCGGGAGCCATCACCGGCGGCCGCGTGCTGGCCAAGAAGGCCAGGCCCAAGACGCTGGACGCGGTACTGGCCAAGCTCGAGGAAGCCGGTGCGCACATCAATACCGGCGATGACTGGATCGAGCTCGACATGCGCGGAAACCGCCCCAAGGCGGTCAATATCACGACCGCGCCATATCCGGCATTCCCCACCGACATGCAGGCGCAGTTCACCGCGCTCAATTGCGTCGCCGAAGGCGTGGGCATCATCACCGAGACCGTGTTCGAGAACCGGTTCATGCATGCGCACGAGCTGCAGCGCCTGGGCGCCGACATCCGTCTCGAAGGCAATACCGCGATCATCAAGGGCGTCAAGAAGATGACCGGCGCGCCGATCATGGCGACCGACCTGCGCGCATCGGCCTGCCTGGTTCTGGCCGGGCTGGTGGCCGAGGGCGATACCACGGTCGATCGCGTCTACCACATCGACCGCGGCTACGAGTGCATCGAGGAAAAGCTCGGCAGCCTCGGCGCACGCATCCGCCGGCTGCCGTCCTGACCACTTAGGCAAAAAGCAAGGTGCCGCTGCCATGACGGCATGCGGTATCGGAAATTCCGGTCGTTGCCGCGGAAGCGATGCGTTTCCGGCAACGGCGCCGGCGGGTCCGGCACAGGGTCTGCAGCGTTACCGGATCGCCTTCAGCTCCATCACGATGGTATTGCCGTCCTTTTGCAGCTGTTCGATCTGCAGTGGCGCCAGCAGGCCAGGTGCGTACCAGGAACTGCCCTTGTTCGGCTTGTCGGTGCGTTCGAAGCGAGTCGCGTCATAGCGGCCGGCCGGCAGGTTCAGCGAGCGCGTTTCGCGCCGCTCGAAACGCTGATTCTCGATGCCTTCCTTGGCCGCGACCGGGAACGTGTTGTTCTCCAGCCGCTGGCTGCGGCCCAGCGCGACGGCGACGACCTGACGGTCGATGCTGCCGGCCTGCAGCGCGTAGCGGAACAATTCGTCCTTGTCAGTGACCCGGGCTTCGTTCGCCTGCCAGTCGAATTCGATGCGGCGCTGCTTGGACTTGAGCGTCGCATCCTGCTTATAGCGATAGTTCGTGCTCTGCAGGGCTGACTGGCCATCGACGACAAATTCCGACGCCTCGCGGACATCCAGACCCAGCAGCCTGGCCATTCCCGCAGTGCCGCGCGTTTCGGTGACCAGCGTCCATTGTCGATCGCCGTTGTCGCTCAGGGTCATGGTGGCTTCGCCGATGACCTTGCCGCCGCGCTTGACGTCGTAACTCGCCACGAACGGTTTCAACGGCTCAGAAGCCGCATCGTGCGGGCTGCGGGAGTTCGGCTCGAAAGCGGAGGCAAGCAGCGGCAGGACGGCAAGGCCGAGCAGGACGAGAAAACGCATGAAGGACTCCGGTAATGGACGGCGCAGTGTGGCCGCGCAGTGCTGAACGCACTCCGCGGATTCAGACGCGCAAGGGCTCGGACAGCGCCGTTCCGTCAAAGTGCACCGTGCTGCCGCGCAGTTGCACACGGCCTTGCGCGATCCACTGCACGCAGCGGCACAGCAGCGCGTGTTCGCGCGGCAGCAGCCGCGCGGCCAGCGTCTCGGCGCTGTCGCCGGGCTCCAGCGCGATTTCGGTGCGCGCGAGCAGCGGGCCGGCATCGAGTTCCGCTCCGACGAAATGCACGCTCGCGCCATGGATGGGGTCGCCGGCTTCCAGCGCACGGCGATGCGTGTGCAGCCCCGGATATTTCGGCAGCAGCGACGGATGGACATTGATGATGCGGCCGGCCCAGGGTGCCAGCACCGCGGCGTCGAGCACGCGCATGAAGCCGGCCAGGACGATGAGGTCGGGCGAGAATGCGGCGATGCGCGCAAACAGCTCGGCATCGTAGCGTGCGCGGTCGGGCATGCAGCCGGGATCTAGCGTGATCGTGGCGATGCCGGCGGCCTCCGCGTGGCGCAGGCCTTCGGCGGCGGCCCGGTTGCTCGCGACGACGACGATGTCGATGGCCAGCTCGCCACTTCGCTGCGCCGAGATCAGCGCCTGCAGGTTCGAACCGCGGCCGGAGATCAGTACCGCGACGCGCAGCGGCGGTACAGGCATCAGCGGATCAGCACGCGATCGTCGCCAGGCGAGGCGATGATCTCGCCAATCTGCCACGCGGGCAGGCCGAGCCTGCCGAGCGCCGCCAGCGTGCTGGCGATGGCCTCGTGCGCGACGATCACCGTATATCCGATGCCACAGTTGAACGTCCGCCACATCTCTTCCTGCGCGACGGCGCCTTCGCGCTGCAGCCAGTCGAACAGCGGTGGCAAGGTCCAGCTGGCGCTGTCGAGTGAAATGCCCAGGGCGTCGGGCACGACACGGATGATGTTTTCCTTGAGCCCGCCGCCGGTGATGTGAGCCATACCCTTGACCGATTGTTCGGCGAGCAGCTGCAGGATCGGTTTGACGTAGATGGTGGTTGGGGCCATCAGCGCATCGGCCAGCGCCACGCCGCCGACGTCCAGTTCGAATGGACTGCCGGCGCGAGAGACGATGCGGCGGATCAGCGAATAGCCGTTGGAATGCGCGCCGCTGGACGCGATGCCGAGGATGGCGTCGCCGGCGCGCAGTTGGCTGCCGTCGATGAGCTTTGACTTCTCCACTGCGCCGACGCAGAACCCGGCGAGGTCGTATTCGCCGGGCGGGTACATGTCCGGCATCTCGGCGGTTTCGCCGCCGATCAGCGCGCAACCGGCCAGTTCGCAGCCCTTGGCGATTCCGCCGACGACCGCGACAGTGGTGTCGACATCGAGCTTGCCGGTGGCGAAGTAGTCCAGAAAGAACAGGGATTCCGCGCCCTGGACCAGCACGTCGTTGACGCACATGCCGACCAGATCGATGCCGATGGTGTCGTGCCGATTCAGGATCTGCGCCAGCTTGAGCTTGGTGCCGACGCCGTCGGTGCCGGAGACCAGTACCGGCTCCTTGTAGCGTCCGGCGAGTTCGAACAGGGCGCCGAATCCGCCGAGGCCGGCCATCACTTCCTTGCGGAACGTGCGCGCGACCAGCGGCTTGATGCGTTCGACCACTTCGTTGCCTGCATCGATGTCGACGCCGGCGTCGCGGTAGGTCAGGGCGGTCTTCGGATCGGACATGGCTGCGCCGGCGGAAAAAAGGGGCGCAATCATACCAGCCGCGGCCGGTGGCCGCCGGGCCGCCGCATGGACGCCGTGGCGGGGTTTGGGCAGACTTGGGCACGAATCCGATCGCCGACCAGGGAATGTCCGTGCGTTACGCCCGCTTGCTCGCTGTGCTGCTCTCCCTATTGTGCCTGCCTCTGTATGGCAGCCTGGCTTCGGCCCAATCGGCTTCGGCCGCGCTGTACACCGGTGAAGTACCGGTGCCCGACCAGTCCGACGAACAGCGTGCGATGGCGTTGAAGAACGCGCTGGCCCAGGTCGTCGTCAAGCTCACCGGCGATCGCGCCGTGGCCAGCGGTGAAGCCGTGGCCAAGCTGATCGAATCGGCCGAGCGCTATGTCCAGCAATACACTTACCGCCAGGAAGTCGCCAACGTCGACGGCCAGCCGCTGCTGCGCCTGAGCCTCGTCGCGAGTTTCGACCGCGCCGCGCTGGACCGCGTGCTGCGCGATCGCGGCCTTCGGGTCTGGACGCCTGCCGCGCGTGCGCCAGTCGTGACCTGGCTTGCACTGGACGAAGGCAGCGGTCCGCGTCTGCTCGACAACACCGACCCGGCCGGAAGCGCCATGCAGCAGGTCGCCGAGCAGCGCGGCATCACGTTGGTCTGGCCACGCGTGGAAACGCCGGATCAGGCGTTGACCACGGCCCAGATCGTCTGGGAAGGCGACATCATGACGCTGAGTGCCGATGCGGCACGTTACCAGACGGATACGGTCCTGGTCGGCCAGTTGCGCCGCGTCGGCAACGAATGGTCGGCGCGCTGGACACTCGCTCTGGGCGGGCAGGCGCAGCCGGTATGGGAGTCGCGCGATGCGGATCTTGCCACGGCGCTGGCTGCTGGTGCCGAAGGAGCGGTCGACCGCACGCGCGGACGTTCGTCGGCCGTGGTCGAGGAGCGCCGCATCACGACGGCGAAAGTCTGGATCAGCGGCCTGCAGTCGGCACAGGACTATGCGCGCCTTTTCGAAATGCTGGGCAGCAACGAACTCGTGCGCGAGTTCCAGCCCGAGCAGGCGCGTGGCGATGGCGTGCTGATGAGGCTTACCCTGAATCTGGCCCTGGACCGTTGGCTTGCCTATCTGCCGTCCGACGGCATGCTGCGCGTCGTCAACACGGCGCCACCGATCGACGGTGTGGAGGCGACCCTGGCGCTGACTCCGTAGGACGTTCGGAACGAGTCACTATTCAGACGCTCTTTCCCCCACACGATCCAGCCAACGCTCGCTTCGCGGTCGTTTGACTGTCCCCTCGACCAAGAGGGGCTCCCAGAAAAGTATGCAGTTTCGTCCAGAGTTGCCCTAAGCGCATGCGCCATATCCCGAATGGTTTGACCCTGCTGCGCATGCTGCTGACGGTGCCGTTGGCCTGGCTGCTGCGCGACGGTCGCTATGACCTGTCGCTCGCGATCGCACTGCTTGCGGCGTTCACTGACGCACTCGACGGCTATCTGGCCAAGCGTTTCTCGTGGCAAAGCCAACTTGGCGGTCTGATCGATCCGGTCGCCGACAAGCTGTTGCTGATCGCCTGCTTCTTCGGCCTGGCAGGTGCCGGTGCTCTGCCCTGGTGGCTGGCAGCGTTGGTGATCGGTCGCGACGTGGTCATCGTGACCGGCGCGGTCGCGTACCACAATCTCGTCGGACCGCTGACGGCCGAACCCAGCCTGCTGAGCAAGCTGACGACAGCCTTGCAGATCGCGCTGGTATTGGCCACGCTGCTGCACCTGTCACGCTTTGCCGAATGGCCGGGATGGTTCAACCTGGGGCTGCTGGCTGCGGTTACGCTGGTAACGCTGGGCAGTGGCATCGACTACGTGGTGCGCTGGTCGCTGAAGGCCTGGCGCGAAACGCACACTCAACGGGATGGTCCGCAATGACGACGACGGAACGCTGGCAGTGGCTGGCGCTGGCCCTGGTGGGCGGTGGCCTGATCTATCTGCTCGCGCCGGCACTGACGCCGTTCGCGATCGCCGCGCTGTTCGCCTACCTGTGGGACCCGGTTGTTGACCGGCTGGAACGGTTGGGGTTGTCGCGCAATTTCTCGGTCTGCCTGGTGTTCCTGCTGATCGGCGTGGCCGTCGTCACCATCGTTTTGCTGGTGATTCCGTTCACGGAGCGGCAAATCGCGAAGTTCCTCGACCAGTTACCGCGCTGGCTGGCCTGGATTCAGGCCGAGGCACAGCCGCGACTCGAACAGCGTTTCGGGGTGACGCTGGATTTCGCCGATCCGAACAAACTCATCGAGATGGTGAAGGAACACTGGCGCGAGGCGGGTGGCATCGCCACGCGCATTCTGGCGAAGGTTTCCTCGTCGGGACTCACCGTGCTGGGCTGGATCGCGCAGCTCGTACTCATTCCGGTCGTCACGTTCTATCTGCTGCGCGACTGGGATCTGCTTGTCGCGCGTATCAACGTATTGCTGCCGCGCTCGGTCGAGCCGACCATCAGCCGCCTCGCGCGCGAATCCGACGAAGTGCTCGGCGCTTTCCTGCGCGGGCAGCTCAGCGTGATGCTGGCGCTCGGAACGCTGTATGCAGTCGGCCTGTGGCTGGTCGGCATCGACGTGGGACCGCTGATCGGCATGATCGCGGGTCTGATCAGTTTCGTGCCCTACCTCGGCGCGATCGTCGGGCTGGGCATGGCGCTGATCGCCGCCGTCGTGCAGTACCAGGACTGGGCGCACGTGTTCATGGTTTTCGCCGTGTTCGGCGTCGGCCAGACCATCGAAGGCTACGTGCTCGTGCCCAAGCTCGTCGGCGACAAGATCGGCATGCATCCGGTCGCAGTAATATTCGCGATCCTGGCCGGTGGAGAGCTGTTTGGCTTCCTCGGCGTGCTGCTGGCGCTGCCGGCGGCGGCCGTAGCGATGGTCGTGCTGCGCTATCTGCACGAAAAGTATACGGAGAGCAATCTCTACCAGCCGGCCGAACTGGAGCCGGAAGCGTCCGGCGTCGTGGTCGTGTCGAACGGCGCCGTCGTCACGGCCAGTGAGTTCGAGGCAGAGCCTGTCGTCGCGGCCCGAACCGAGTTCATTCTGCCGGGCACCGCGAAATCGTCGGCGGACTGACGTGGAGCAATTACCCTTGGGCTGGCGCTGGCCGGCACAGCAGCGGTTCGAGACGTTTTTCACCGGCGTCAATGGCGCTGCCGTGGACCTGCTGCAGCGAGTGGCTGGCGGTGCGGATGCGGCGTGGATTTTCCTGCATGGCCCCGAGGGCAGCGGTCGCACGCACCTGCTGATGGCGGTTTGCCAGGCCGCAAGTGCCGCTGGACTGAGTGCGCAGTACCTGCCGCTCGCTTCGTTGGTTTCTGCCCAGGACGATGCCATCCGAAGCTTCGGCGGCAGCGACCTGCTCGTGCTCGACGACGTCGACGCGATTGCCGGCATCGCTGCGGCTGAGCATGCACTCTTTGATTTGTATAATCGTTGCCGGGCCGAAGGCAGCACGCTGGTGTTCGTGGCGGCGGCACCGCCGGCACAGATCGGCATCAACCTGCCGGACCTCGTGTCGCGGCTGTCCGCCTGCACGCAGGCGGCATTGCGTCCGCTCGACGACGCGCAGCGACGCGACGTATTGCGCGAACGCGCCGAAGCGCGCGGCATTGCGCTCGATGAGACGGTGCTGGACTTCCTGTTCACGCACTACGCGCGCGACCTGGGCAGCCTGGGCGCGTTGCTCGATCAGGTCGACCGTGCGTCGCTCGCGGCCCAGCGCCGCGTCACCGTGCCGTTCCTGCGCCAATTGTTGCGCGAACAGAAGGCAGGAGCGGGCGGCGAAGTGTGAGAATCGCGAGGGCATCCCTGCCTCGGAGCATCCTTGCGTCGCCGCGATTCCCGTTTCGCATACCCGCTCCCACCTGACCGGTGCGGCAGCGGCGACCTGGGCCGCCGCGCCAGCGCGGTTCCGCGCGTTGGTAGCCCTCAGCCGCCCGAACGATCGGCGCTGGCGGGCTTGGACTTGACGCTGCCACCTTCGACGAGGATGAACTCGCGGTTGGCGGCGACCGTTTTTTCACCGATGCCCTTGACCTTGGCCAGGTCGTCGATGCTCTTGAAAGAGCCGTTCTTTTCGCGATACGCGACGATGGCCTCGGCCTTGCTCTGCCCGACGCCCTTGAGGTTGGCGGCAATGGCGCTGGCGTCGGCGGTGTTGATGTTGACCGGTTGCGCGGCGAAAGCCGGGAAGCAGAAGGCCAGGGACAGGGCGAGGGACTGGATGAACTTGTTCATGGGTTTGCTCCTGATTGCTTGGTTGGGATGGGTCGTGCCGGGGTGGCCTCGACAGGTGACACGATAGGCGCGCGACCGCGCCGCTTCGTCGGGCAAACGCCGCGTGGAACCCTGCGCAAGCGCCGCCCGCAACGCTAGGAAAAGTCGCACTGGCACCTAGGGCCGGCGGAAATATCAGGCCGGGCAACTCGTTAGCCGGGGGCGGCCGGGGTAACATTCGTGCTTTGCCGCACCACTGCAGGAAATCCAATGAATACCGAACAGCTGCGCGACTTCGTCTCGGCCAAATGGGACGCGGAAATCGTTCCGCATCTCGTCGACTACATCCGCATTCCGAACAAGTCGCCGATGTTCGACGCCGACTGGGCGGCGCACGGCCATATGGACCAGGCGGTCGAACTCCTCGCCGGCTGGGCTCGCGCGCAGCCCATCGCCGGCATGCAGGTGGACGTTGTGCGGCTCGAGGGCCGCACGCCGCTGATCTTCATCGACATCCCCGGCAACAACGATGACTGCGTCGTGCTCTACGGTCATCTCGACAAGCAACCCGAGATGACCGGTTGGGCCGAGGACCTCGGTCCGTGGAAGCCGGTGATCAAGGGCGACAAGCTGTATGGCCGCGGCGGTGCCGACGATGGCTATGCGATTTTCGGCTCGCTCGCCGCCATCCTCGCTTTGCAGGAGCAGGGCATTCCCCATGCGCGCTGCGTCGTCATGATCGAAGCGTGTGAGGAGTCCGGCAGCTACGACCTGCCGTACTACGTCGACCATCTCGCCGCGCGCATCGGCAAGCCCTCGCTCGTGGTCTGCCTCGATTCGGGCTGCGGCAACTACGACCAGCTCTGGCTCACGACCAGCCTGCGGGGCCTGACCGGCGGCAATCTGACGGTAACGGTGCTCGAGGAAGGCGTGCACTCCGGCGATGCGTCCGGCGTGGTCGCGTCGAGCTTCCGCATTCTTCGCCAGCTGCTCGATCGCCTCGAGGACCAAACCACCGGCCGTATCCGCGCCACCGAACTGTTCGTCGATATTCCGCAGCAGCGCATCGATCAGGCGCAGCGCTCGGCGCAGGTTCTCGGTGATGCTGTGTATTCCAAGTTTCCGTTTGTGGACGGCATGCGTCCGATGGACGGCGATCACGCCGAGCTCGTGCTCAACCGCACCTGGCGCCCGGCGTTGTCGGTAACCGGCGTGGCCGGGCTTCCTCCGCTGGAATCCGCCGGCAACGTGCTGCGTCCGTTCACGGCGGTGAAGCTGAGCCTGCGCCTGCCGCCGACGCGCGACGGCGCCAGTGCCGGTGAGTTCCTCAAGGGACTGCTCGAACGCGATCCACCCTACGGCTGCGAAGTGACCTTTGATCTGGAGAAAGCCTCGACCGGCTGGAATGCGCCGCAGCTGTCGGCCTGGCTCGAACAGTCGGTTGCGGAGGCATCCACCGCGTTCTTCGGCCCCGAGCCGGCCTACATGGGCGAAGGCGGCACGATTCCGTTCATGGGCATGCTCGGCGAGAAGTTCCCGGGCGCGCAGTTCCTCATCACCGGCGTGCTGGGGCCGCATTCCAACGCGCATGGCCCGAACGAATTCCTGCACATTCCGACCGGCAAGCGCGTGACCATGTGCGTGGCCAAGGTCATGGCGGATCACTTCACAGCGAGCCAGGCCGGGCTCACGACGGGCGTGGCAGCGAGTGACGTGAACAGCAACCACGGTGACCATGGCTGCTGCTGAGCGGCGACGGCGCGAGGGAGTGGATGCATGACGGGTTCGTTCGATTCCGCAGTGGCGCCGCGCGAGCGACGCTGGTCCCGGCGTCTCGTGATTGGAATTGCCGCGCTGGCACTGCTGGCGTTGGCGGTCTCGTCGCTGTTCGCCGACGGCGGTGCGCATACGCTCGACCGGCAGATCATGCTGCTGCTGCGCGATCCTCAGGCGCTGAACGATCCGCTCGGCCCGGGCTGGTTCGAAGACGTCATGCGCGACATGACGGGCCTTGGCGGCATCGGCGTCGTGGCCGGTGCCAGTCTGCTACTTGCCGGCTATCTGTGGCTGCAGCGCAGGCGCAGTGATGTGGCGATTCTCGCATCAAGCCTCATCGGCGCGCAGATCATCAGTGCTGTCGCAAAGCTGCTGGTGTCGCGGCCGCGTCCGGACCTGGTTTCGCACGAGGCCGAGATCTACAGCGCGAGCTTTCCTAGCGGGCATACCTTGATGGCGACCGTAGCCTGGGTCACTTTCGCGATGCTGCTGGCAGCCGACTTCAAAGACCGGCGCGTACGCGACTATCTGCTGCTGACGGCCTGGATCGTCGCTGTCGCCGTCGGCTGCAGCCGCATCTATCTCGGCGTGCACTGGCCCAGCGACGTGCTCGCCGGCTGGGCAGTCGGCGCGCTCTGGATGGTGCTGCTGTCGCGGCTGGTTCCGCGGCTGAGAGGCAGGAGCGAGTACCAGGAACGAGGTGAGAGGAGTGAGGAATGAGTAAAAGCGAGAGCAAGCGCTTCCGCTTACTCGTTTCTCACTCCACTTCACTCATTCCTCGCCCTACCGTTTGACCCCGGCGCGCCAGGCGTATACCGCGGCCTGCGTGCGGTCCTGCAGCTCGAGCTTGGCGAGCACGTTGCTGACATGAGTCTTGACGGTCTTCTCGCCGATGCCCATGCGCGTGGCGATGATCAGATTGGACAGACCGTCGGCCATCAGTTCCAGTACTTCGCGTTCGCGCAGGCTGAGGCGGTCGAGCGCGCTCGGCGCGGGATCCGCAGCGGGCGCGCGTACGGCCTGGACCAGACGTGTCGCGATGCGCGGATGCAGGATCGCTTCGCCGCGGGCCGTGCGACGCACCGCATCGGCGAGGGAATCCGCGTCCGTGTCCTTGAGCAGGTAGGACAGGGCGCCAGCCTGCACCGCGTGGACGATCTGCGCGTCGTCTTCGTAGCTGGTCAGGATAAGCACCTGAGTCGACGGGCAGGACGTGCGGATCAGTCGCGTCGCCTCGACGCCGCCCCCGGGCATGACCAGGTCGATCAGCGCCACGTCCGGCGACAGTTCGCGACAGACTGCGGCTGCCGTCTCTGCGCTGTCGGCCTCGCCGACGATGGTGAGGTCGTCGCAGGTATCGAGGAAGGCGCGTATGCCCTGGCGCACCAGCACGTGATCGTCGGCGATGATGACGCGAATCGGTTGATTCATTGCGGTCGTGCTCCGTAGTTGCAGCGGACCCGCACCTCGGTGCCGGCACCTGGCGTGCTGATCAGTTCGAAATGGCCGCCAGGCAAACTTTCGGCGCGCCCGCGCATGTTCGCCAGGCCCATGCCGCTGCTGCTGTCGGCACCGCCGATGCCATTATCGGCGATGGACAGCGCAATCTGTTCGTCCTTGCGATGGAGGCGGATTGCGACTCGCGTCGCGCGGCTGTGGCGCAGCACGTTGGCCAGGGCTTCCTCGGCGATGCGCAGCATCGCTTCGCCGAGAACGGCGTCGTCGAGGATGGAGTCGTCCAGGTCGAACTCGCGCTGCAGGCCGCTGATGCGCGCCCAGCGCTCGGCCAGATCGCGCAGGCGCGGCGCGAGAAAGCCGCGCGGCGCACGTTCGGTGCGCAGTTCGTCGAGCACATGCACCAGCTGGCGCTGGATGCCGCTGATCAGCTCGAAGGAGTCGTCCATTCGCGTCGCGGCCGCGGCATCGTCGGTGCCGATCAGGCGCCGCGCCGCGCGGATCTGCAGGTTCAGCGCGAAGGCTTTCTGCTTGACCGTGTCGTGCAGATCCCGGGCGATGCGCTGTCGCTCCTGCAGGCTGGCCAGATCTGTGCGCGATTGCATGAGACTCATGAGCTCGCAGGCCATGCGGTTCAGGTCGCGCGACAGGCGTCCGAGTTCGTCCCCGGATTCATCCGGAATCAGGGTCGAGAAATCGCCGGCGCTCCACGATTCGGCGGCATCGGCAATGGTGTTGAGGCGGCGCGTGACCCAGCGCACCATGAAGAAAGCCGTCGCGATGCTGAACACCACGAGATAGACGAAGAGGATTGGCCACTCGAAGCTGTTTTCGCCGGTCAGGCGCTGCCAGGGCAGCGGCAGGCGCAGTTCGGCCAGGAGGAACCCTCGCGGATTGCCGTGGCTGTCGCGGATCGTGGCGAGCACACGCCGTACGCGCTCAGGCGATTCCTCGCCGCTGAGCGTCACGGCGTGTTCCCGGCTTGACCCTTCCCAGGCCTGATCGGTCAGCGGAGGCGGCGTCGCGGTCCAGCTGCCGTCCGGTGCATTGGCCAGCGCGCGGCCGGCGAGGTCGTAGACGCCGACAGCCACCGGCACTTGTGACAGCTCGAGCATCACGTAGGAACTCGGCGCGAGCCCGTCCTGCGGCCGCTCCATGCGCAGCACCAGCGCTTCGGCGCGCGTGGCGAGTTCGATATCGCTCGGCGGCTGTTCGCTGTTCCAGTGACGGCCGATCGCGTTGGCGGCGTCCTGGGTCATCGAGGCCATGCGTCCTGAATCGACCGCCTCGAACAGTTCGTGGAATTCGAAACTGACGATGGTCCACTGGATCAGTGCCAGCGCCGGCACGGAAAGCAGCAGATAAAAGAGGGCCAGCTTGAACGTCAGGCCCTGCAGCACATTGCGACGGTGCGACATGTCGGTCCGACCGCGGAGGGCCGGTCAGTGTGACGGCTGAGCGGCGGCCTCGCCAGGGTCGGATGGGCGCGAGCGGCCGGAATGCAAACCGTTGCGCGGAGGCGATAGCCCGCCCATCGACGGCGTCATCGCCAGCGCCTCCGCTTCGGTCGCCGGGCTCAGTTCACCGCGTCGGGATCGGCAACCGGCAGGATGTTGGCTTCTTCGGGCCAGTTGTCGACCAGTGTGACGCGTTCGCCGTGCAGCGAACCATTGCCGAGGTTGACCACGGCGTGCGCGGTCGACGTGTCGCCGGGCTCGGCCAGCGCGCTGTTGCCATCGGCGCTGTTGCCGTCAATGGTGACGTCGTTGAGCCGGATCTCGCCGAGATTGAGCAGCGCCGAGGCGGTCAGTACCGAACTGCGCCGGCCAGTGACGGTGTTGCCGCTCAGGCGCGAGCGGTTGAGTTCCATGCGGCCGAAATTCAGCACGATGCCAGCGTCGCGTTTGGCCGAGAGCACGGCGTTATGGCTGATCTCGCTGTCCCAGCCACGCAGCGTGCCGTAGTTGATGAGGATCGCGTTGGCGCCGTCGGCGAGGCTGTCGGTCACGCGCACGTGGTCCAGGTGCAGCACGCCGCGATTGATGATGGCCCCGCGCGAGGCTTCGGCGAGGCCCAGATTTTCCAGTGCAAGCTTGCCGGTGTGCGCCACGCCGACGAGCGCGAACTCCTCATCCGAATAGCGGCGGATCTCGGCACCGTTGCCGACGATGGTGATGGAACTGCGGATCAGCGGAAGGCCGAGCTGCTGCCGGGTATCGCTCGCGCCGCGCACGATGTAGAGGCCGGACGTGGCCAGTTCGATGCGGTCGGGCTCGCGCGTGGACTCGGCGGTACGAATGGCGGCGATCAGCCCGGCCGTGTCGTGGTCGCGGATCGTGAAGGTCGCTGCCGTTGCGGACGCGGAGGCGGCAGCGAGCACGGCGAGGCACAGAAGTCGTGGCGTCATGGAATCCCTCGGAGGTTGGCTGCGGGTCGCGGGCAACGCTGCTGCAGTGCGATAGAGCTAACGACCTAATCGAAAGCCGATCCGTGATGCGGCTCGCCTGCCTCGTCGGCAGCCGACGGGCGGCACGAAATCGCCGTGGCGATGGTCTGCAATCGCTGAGCCGTAGCCGCTTTCGGTCCGGGCGTCGCGTGGCGTCAGGACATCGGTGCGCAACCTTCACGCCAACCGGGCGACACGGCACAATGCGCGTCCCCTGCCCGGATCGAATCCACATGTCGCGTCGAATCGTCGCCCGCCGTTCCCCCATCCATGGCAATGGCGTGTTCGCTGCCGTCGACATTGCGGCCGGCACGACGCTGATCGAATACCGCGGTACGCTGCTGACTCACGCCCAGGCCGACAAGCGCTATCCGGGCAATGCCGACACCGGCCACACCTTTCTGTTCACGCTCAACGATCGCTATGTCCTCGATGCAAACGACGGCGGCAACATCGCGCGCTGGATCAACCACAGCTGCGACCCGAACTGCCAGTCGAGCCTGGAAGAAGACGCTGGCGGCAACGCGCGCAAGGATCGGGTGATGATCGAGTCGTTGCGCGACATCCGTGCCGGCGAGGAACTCTGCTACGACTACGGCATCACGCTCGAGGAACGTCACACGCCGCGGCTCAAGGCGATCTGGGCCTGCCGCTGCGGTGCACCGCGTTGCACCGGCACCATGCTCAAGCCCAAGCGAAAGCCCGCTGCTGGGCAGCGTTGATCCGGCCGGCGATGGGGCGCGGCACAGAACTGCGCTTGGGCTTTGTAGTTGGCCAATAGTCGGTACTATGGACCCCGTTGCGCGCTGCGCCTGTGGCCGGCGCAATGATCGGCTCGATTCATCCTGGAACAGTCCGCTGGGAGCGGGGCGATGCGCATCGACAAGAATCTGGTGGTGATAGGTCTCAGTGACGACGATACGGCGCATCTGCGCCTGTTGATACGTAAGGCCGGCGAGCAACTGCAGCAGCGCTGGCGCTGGGGCAGCGAGGAAGGCGCCGATCTCGTCGTCGTGGATACGAATGCGTTCGCCGGCCAGATGGCCCGCACGCGCGCACTCGCCGCGGGCATGCGTGTTGCGGTGATCACCGACGAGGAAGCGGGTTCGACCCCGGAGTTGAGCCTGCACCGGCCACTGAAGCTGCAGAATGTCATCGAGGTACTCAACGGTGCCGGCGGCGGTCTGCTGCTGATGCCACAGCTCGAGACCGGCAGCGACGATCTCTATCTTGAATTTGCGCGCGCACCATCCAGCAAACTCGACCCGCCTGACGTGATCGCGCGCATGTTCGACGATGACAGCATGGGCGGCGCGCGCGCGCTGGGCCTGCACAACGACGACGTGCCGGTCGATCCCGACAGCCTGTTCCGTCGCGACGAACCGGCGCAGAGGCCACGTTTCTCCGTACCGGTGACCCTGGACGACGACACGCGCGTGGAACGCACGTCTGCCCCGACAGCGCGCAGCGAGGCGCGTGCCTTCGAGAGCCCCGACGGCCTGACGAATCAGGGCTCCGCGCCGGGTCCGAACACCTTGCCGCCGGTCAAGCGCGGCAGCCTCTCGATCGACGGCACCCGGCATCCGATGCGCGACTACCTGCAAGGGCAACTGCTTGCCGGTCCGTCGCAGATTCGCCTCGATGGCGCGGTGGCCCTGACGCTGGACCCGAAGAACCGGACCTTCCATGCGGAAGGTAGCCTGGCCCAGCTCGAAGCTTATGTGCGCGCTCCGCTCGTGCAGGGCGACTGGCGCACGCTGACCACAGCGGAATTCAACCAGGTGCGCGACGCCCAGCCGGCTCAGCCGTATCAGAACCTGCTGTGGCTGGAAGCCCTGGTCGGTTCGGGCGGCCGCCTGTCGCCGCAGCTCGATCCGGGCGGCAGCTACAAACTAAAGCACTGGATAGAACTCGACCGCGAGGTGCACCAGCATCAGCGCATCGCGCGCGCGATGATGCAGCCCGCGCGCCTCAATGAGATCGCCGCCACGGCCAATGTGCCGATGGCCGAGGTGTTCGACGTCGTCAACGCCTATCACGCGATCGGCCTGATCGAGTGGGAGACGCGCGCGTCGCTGCGTGCGCCAGTAAAGAGTGAGCGCGAGGGCGGCGGCCTGCTCTCGCGCCTGAAGCGGCCGTTCGGCAAATCCTGAGCCAGCAAGAAATAGCGGAGAGGCGCGACAAATGAGCGAAGGCGAAAGCGTGCCTTTCCTCTACCCATTTCTCCCTCGTCTCCCCCTGTTTCCTCGTTGCTCATTCCGGCCTGATCTGCACCTCGCAGCGGATCGAATTCGCAATGAAGCAGTTCGCGTGCGCGCGCTCGTGCAGCGTGGCGATTTCGGCCGCGTCCGGAATCCTGTCGCCGCTGAACAGTAGGCGTGGGCTGAGCACGGCGAGGGTCACGGCGAACTTGCCGTCGGCGTTCTTGTCCAGCGTCGCGACAGCGTCGTCGTCATAGCGGTCGAGCGTGTAGCCACGGTTTGCGCACAGGGCCAGGAAAGTCAGCATGTGACACGACGACAGCGCCGCGAGCAGCAGTTCCTCGGGATCGGTCGCGTCGCCGATTCCGCCATAGCCCGGCGCGGCGGAGTTGGTCAACTGCTGGCCCCGCTCGAAACGCAGGCTATGTTCGCGCCGGTAGTTACCGCGCTCGAACGGACTGTCGCCGCGTTGCCAGGCGAGTGCGGTGCGATGCTCGGACATGAGATCTCCAGTCGTTGTGCAGGCGGGCAAATGCCGCGGAAACGCCATCATCGCCGGGTCGAGGGCTTTGACGAAAGAGGCGTGTTACGGCAGCGTGTGCGCATGATTCGTTCCCTCCGCAAACCTCCGCCTGGCCGCGCGGCCGCATCGACCGGCGGCGCACGCCACGGGCTGGCGCGCGTCATCTCCAAACGCGGCTACTGCTCGCGCAGCCAGGCTGCCGAACTGGTGCGTGCGGGCCGCGTGCAGCTCAACGAGCGCACCGAGCGTGATCCGGAAGCGCCGACGCGGTCCGACGACCGCATCCGCATCGACGGCAAGGAGATCACCGCGGCTGCCGCGGCAACCTGGATCATGCTCAACAAGCCGCGCGGCTACGTGACTACGGCCAGCGACGAGCGAGGACGCGACACGGTCTACGCGCTGATCGACGCGGCGGGCCTGCCGTGGCTTGCACCGGTGGGACGGCTCGACAAGGCCAGCGAAGGCCTGCTGCTGTTCACCAACGACAGTGCCGCTGCGGCGCGGATCACGGCGCCGGAGAGTCACGTCGACAAGACCTACCATGTGCAGATCGGTCAGCTGCCGGACGCCGAACTGCTCGCACGATTGCGTGACGGCGTGGACGATGCGGGCGAGCGCCTTGCCGCGAAATCGGTGAGCCTGCTGCGCGCAGGCGAGAAAAACGCCTGGCTGCAGATCGTCCTCGACGAAGGACGCAACCGGCAGATCCGGCGCCTGCTCGCGGCGCACGATGTTGAGGTGCTGCGGCTGCTGCGTGTGGCGATTGGCACGCTCGCCCTCGGCGAGCTGGCCAAGGGCGCGTGGCGCTTGTTGACCGCGCACGAAATATCCGCACTTGCGCCTCCCGCCGGGTAGACCGCGTCACCCCGCCGGATTCTCGCGGTCGAATTGCGCTTCGGAAAAGACGGTGCCCGGCGCATCTTCGATCATCCGGCGCACCTGCTCCAGCGGGATCTGCACGTGATGCTCGCCGGTATGTACCTCCAGCCAGAACGACTCGTCATCTTCGTCGGCGAGTATGCGCAGCAGCGGATAGACCATCCCGTCGATCGTGGCCGAGATCTCCATTTGCAGGCCTGCGTTCCGCAGGCTGATGCGGTCGTAGCTGAGTTTCGGACGTATCGCTTTCGGCATCGACATGCATTCGGCCTAGTTCTTGAGCACGCCGAGCTTGCGCCCGACCCGCGTAAATGCGGCGACGGCCTGGTCGATCTGCTCCGGCGTGTGCGCCGCACTCATCTGCGTGCGGATGCGCGCCTGGCCCTGCGGCACGACCGGGTAGAAGAACCCGATGACATAGATGCCTTCGGCCAGCAGCTCGCTGGCGAAGGCCTGAGCCAGCTTCGCGTCGTAGAGCATGACCGGCACGATGGCGTGGTTGCCGGGCCTCAGATCGAATCCGGCGGCGCTCATGCCGGCACGGAAGCGGTTGGCATTTGCTTCGACGCGGTCGCGCAATTCGGTCGAACGATCGAGGATCTCGAAAACTTTCAGCGACGCGGCGACCAGCGGCGGTGGCAAGGTGTTGGAGAACAGATAGGGACGCGAGCGCTGGCGCAGCAGGTCGATGATCTCGCGCCTTCCCGTCGTGAATCCGCCGGAGCCGCCGCCGAGGGCCTTGCCCAGGGTCGAGGTATACACGTCCACTTTGTCCATCACGCCGTGCAGCTCGGCCGAGCCGCGCCCGGTGGCGCCGACGAAACCTGTCGCGTGCGAGTCGTCGACCATGAGCATGGCGCCGTGCTTTTCCTTCAGCGTGACGATCTCGTCCAGTTTGGCGATATAGCCGTCCATCGAGAACACGCCATCGGTCGCGATCAGGCGGGTACGCTTGCCCTGGGTCTCGATCAGATGTTTTTCCAGCTCGGCCATGTCGCCGTTCGCGTAGCGCCGACGTTCGGCCTTGCACAGACGGATGCCGTCGATGATCGATGCGTGGTTCAGCGCGTCGGAGATGACCGCGTCCTCGTCGGAGAGGATGGTTTCGAACAGGCCGCCGTTGGCATCGAAGCAGCTCGTGTAGAGGATGGTGTCGTCGGTGCCGAAGAAGCGCGAGATCGTGGCCTCGAGCTGCTTGTGCAGGTCCTGCGTGCCACAGATGAAGCGCACCGAGGCGAGGCCGAAACCATGGCTGTCGAGCGCGGCCTTCGCGGCGGCGATGATCTCGGCGTTGTCGGCCAGGCCCAGATAGTTGTTGGCACAGAAGTTCAGTACTTCGCGGCCGTCGCTGGTCGCGATCGCCGAGGACTGCGGCGTGGTGATGATGCGCTCGGTCTTGTACAGGCCCTGTTCGCGGATGGCATCGAGTTCGGTGTTCAGTCGGGCGCGGGCGGCGTAGTCCATGGCGGTCTCGCGATAGGGAAAGACGCTGATTGTGCGGCATCGAGGCTCCGGTCCCAAACCGGCCCGGGCGCCGGCCTCTGCTAAGCTGCGCGCTTTGCGCGATGTCGGGGGGAAACGATGCGTCTACTGCTGGGATTGGCCGGACTGCTGGCCGCGATCACAACCACGGCCGCGGCGCAGCCGCGCACCGTGGCGCCCGAGGTGCTTGCGTTGATCCAGGATGACGACCCGTATCCGTTGCCGCGTGGCCTCAGTACCGAGGAGCGCAATCACTGGCGCCTGCCGGATACGTCCCGCCTGCCGTATGCGCCGCCGCCCGGCCGCGTACGCGCCCAGGCCGAGTACGAGGACAACAGCGGCATTCTCGTGCGCTGGGGCTCGCAGAATGCGCTGCTGACGCAGATGACCGTGGCGATCACGACCGGCGACAGCGACGCGGTGGTCTACATCGTCACTACGGGCACCAGCCAGCAGAACAGCGCCGCCGCGACGTTGGCCGGCGCCGGCGCCGACATGGACCAGGTGCGGTTCGTCAGCCAGGCCTGCAGCAGCGGTTGCAGCGTCTGGATGCGTGACTACGGCCCGCGTTTCATCGAGAGCAACGGCCGGCGCGGCGCGGTGGATCACGTCTATAACCGGCCGCGCCCGGTCGACGATGCGTTTCCATCGGTCTGGGCGACCTATTCCGGCGAGCCGAAATATGACATCCCGCTGACCCATGGTGGCGGCAATTTCCACTTGTTCCGCAATCGCGACGCATTCATGACCCGGCTCATCGCCAACGAAAACCCGGGTCTGAGCGAACAGCAGATCAAGGACTACTACCGCGACTACCAGGGACTCGATCTGACCCTGACCGACCCGTTTCCGGCCAGCTACGATTCGACCCAGCACATCGACATGTGGATGCTGCCGCTGGCCGACGGCAAGGTGCTGATCAGCCAGCACGCCAGCACCGACGGCGTGCCCTACACGGTGACCGAGGATACGGCCGCGCAGATGGCGGGCCGCGGCTACACGGTCTACCGTACGCCGGCCTGGCGCAGTGGCGGCGCGCATTACACCTATGCGAATGCCGTGCTGCTGAACAAGGTCGCCCTGGTCTGCCAGTTCAATGGCTATCCCACGCAGAACGCGGCGGCGCTGGCGACGTTCCAGTCGGCGCTGCCCGAACGCAGTGTCGTCGGTGTCGATTGCAGCGGGATCATCGGGTCGGCCGGCGCGATCCACTGCATTGTCATGCATGTTCCCGATCTGCTGTTCCGCGACGATCTGGAGCAGTAGGCTCGTTGCTGCGTAGTGTTGGAAGCAGCGCTACGGACTCGATCGAACCCTCACGGCACGCCAGATGCGCGGCCTTCCGTGGCCGCGCGCAAGGACCCCGCGGTGCGCGGTGCGTTTGGCCCCTGGCGGGTTGCCGGCAGAGGCGTCAGGCCTCTTTCCGATCGAGCGGTGCAGGTAGTGCCTGCGCGTGTCCTGCGGGAATCGATCCACCGCGCAATCGATTCCCGCGGAGTCGTCGGCGGATCCGGTGACGGCTTCTCGGCATTCGGCTACAGACCGTCGATCTTTTCGCCGGCGCTGGGACTCTTGCCCATCGTTTCGCGCAGGTAATTACGCGATTCCTTGTGCGCCTTCACGCGGTCGGCGTAGGTGACGCACTGCTTGACCTTGCGGTTGGAGCCGGTCGGCGCGGAGAACTCGCAGATCAGGCGTCGGCCGTCACGCTGGGTCAGGATCGCGTTGGCGGTTTCCTGGGCCGCGTAGATATCGAGCTGGTCGTCGTCGTCGAGGCTGCTGCCGCTGCGTTTCTGCAGCAGCGCCGTGATGGTCGCGAGTTGTTCGTCGACCTGCCGGCGTTCCTCCGGCGTGGTGAATTCGAAGCGTCCGCCGGGCTTCATCTGCTGTCGTATGGCGGCGGCCTGGTCGTCGAATTTCTGCTGCTTTTCGACATCGACGAAGCGTTCCGAGTTGTCTTTGGCGCCGGCTGCCAGCGACGGCAGCAACAGGGACAGGCTCAGCAGCAACAGGGTTCGTGGCAGTTTCATGGCGATGGTCTCCGTGGAGGAACGGCGTTGGGCACGCACGGGCCGCCGGGCCGGAACAGGATCCCGGACGGGGTTTCAGGACTTGGGTATCCAAAGGCGTTGGCCTTGCGGCCACGTCATGCAGTCCCGCGGCGATCGCCGCGGCATTGGGTTTTCAGCACTTCCCGGGAATGTTGCAGAAATCGGCCGGCGTCCGGCGTATCTGGTCAGAGAAGGTTTGCTGAGTCTCGTCGCGCGACTTCATGTGCTCGGTATAGGTCACGCATTTCTTGATCTTGAAGTTCGAGCCCGTCGGCGCGCGCCTTTCGCAGATCAGGCGGTCGCCGTCGCGTCGGGTCAAAATCGCGTTGGCGTTTTCCTGCGCCTGAAGCAGGTCGAGTTGTTCGTCGCTGCCGAAGCGTTCCGTCTCGCGCCGTTCGAGCATCGCGGCGATCGCATCGAAATGTTCGTTGACCGCTTTTCGTTCCTCCACGGTCAGGTACTGGAAGCGGCCGCCGGGTTTCATCGCATCGCGTATCGCGGCGGCCTGGTCGGCGAACTGCTGTTTGTCGGCCGGATCGACGATCGAACGTTTCTGATCCTTGGCGAACGACAGTGCCGGCACAAGCAGGGCAAGCATGAGCGGCAGCACGAAGCGGAGATGAAACATGGCGGGTCCCCCTGAACACCGAAATGTTCTCGGCGGGGGACAGCCTACGGTTCATCGCCGGAGCTTGTCAACGAATGTTTTCGTACTTTGATTCAAACGTTCGACACTGCGCCGCAGCGAATCGCGAGTCGTTCCAAATAGCGGCGTTCGCCCAGCGATCGGTGCGCAGGCGGCCTCAACAACCCGCGGCGATCGGCGTCACCGTGCACAGCGCCAGCGTCAGATTCTGGTCTTCGTGGGCACTGCGGAATATCACGTCGTTGTTGATCTGCGGCCCGACGCTGACCTGGCCGAACTGGCCGATTGCCGGGTTGACGGTCCAGACGATAGGGTTCGCACCGCTTTGCGGCGAGGTCGCAGTCAACGGAATCAGGATCTCGATCCAGAAGCCGAATGCCATGCGCCAGGCCCCGCTGCCGCTGTTCGGCGGTGCCACGCGCCGGCCGTTCGCGCTGACCGGAAAGCTCTGCGGGCAGCCGTAGGCGGGATCGGTACCGAGGTTGTACAGCGTCGGTCCCTGCGAGCTGCGCGCGAAGCAGAATGCGGGGTTGGCCGTCGACGTCGCGAACTGCACGCCGGCCGGCAATGCGATCTCGATGCCGACGGCGCTGCCGACGCAGGGATTGCCCGGGTGGCTGAGCACGAGGTGGGTGTAGAACACCTCGCCGACGGCGTGAGTCCGGTTGGGCGGCAGGTATGTGAAGCCGGTATAGCCGGCAACCGTCGGCTCTATGTTCTGCGTGATGCACTCGACGTTCGATCCGATGTTGAAGTTCGGAACCCCGTCGAACCAGGACAGCACCGTGTTCGGTGCGGGCGCCGCGGCCGTCGCCGGCCCGGTGCATAGCAGCAGCGTCGCGGCCAGCGCGACGGCAAGGGTACGGTACGGCATCGGTATCTCCAGCGGTGGGCACTACCACCTGCTACGTGGAAACGTGCCGGAAACCCGAATGAGCGAACGCACGGGTCAACCCGCCTTTCTCACACCCGTTCGTAGCGAGGCCGTCGAGGCGCCGTCCTGATGCGCGCCGCGGACTTCAATGACGGCGAAGGCGTAGTCGACACTACGTCGAGCAGGCACGAGGGAGAGCAGCGCGCGTCAGGGCGAGCGTATCGGCGGCTGCAGTAGAAGGGGTGTGAGAAAGGTGGGCAAGCATCGGTTGGCACGTTGGCCGAGGGACTCGTGGAATGTGCGGTGGCCCGCGCGCGTGGCGTAGCCGAGGATAGGCGCGAGGACCCGGGCGGGCCGAGCATCCTGTCAGGCTTCGATCGCGAGCTTGAGCCAGGCGCGTGCCAGACGCAGGTCGCGGTCCACGGTACCTTCGGACACCGCCAGCGTGGCCGCGATCTCGGCACGCGAAAATCCGCCAAAATATACAAGTTCTACCGTGCGCGCGCGCCGGGCGTCCGTGCGGCCCAGTTCGGCCAATGCGGCGTCCACGCGCAACAGTTGCGCGTCGGCTTCGGTGTTCGCGATCTGGTCGGCGGCATCGTCGATGTCGACGCGTTCGATACCGCCGCCGCGCTTGTCGGTGTAGCGGCGGCGCGCGGCATCGACGAGGATCTGGCGCGTCGCCTGCGCGATCACATGGAAAAAATGGCGTCGGTCCTGCCAGTCCGCATCCGCTCCGAGGATGCGCAGCAGCGCTTCGTGCGCGATCTCGGTCGGGGTGAGGGTCGCGCCGGGCGCGCCGCGCAGCGAGTTGGCCGCAATCGCGCGCACCTGGTGATAGACGAGGTTGAGAAGCGATTCGCGCGCGCCCCCGTCACCGGACTGCCAGGCGCGCAGAAGCTGGGTGATCTGGTGCGGGGACGAAGCGAGCATGCGGCCGGACCGGGAACGCCGGCGACGCCGCCGGCAACGCGAATTATCCGGTCTTGCGCGCCCGCAATGCATAGCCGCGGCCACAGTCGCAGCGTCGATCGCGTCACAGTCTTCCGCGCGGCGTGCCGGCGGCCCGCGTGCGACGGCTGGTCGCGGGAGGCACGGCCTGTTCGCCGGAAGCGCCGTCGTGGGCCGTCAGTCCGACCTGTCCATCAGCGCCAGATGCTCGTCGATTGCGGCAATCAGGCGCCGCTGGCGACGAACGTACAGCACCGATCCGACGCATAGCGCGACGACGAGTGCCGCCGCCAGCGCGAGGCGTAGCCACAGCGGCCAACCCAGCGACGTGACCACCGGCGCCGGGCCGCGACTGATCAGCAGGCCGCTGATCAGGCCCAGCGGCAGGAACAGTGGCCCCCACAGCACCATGCGGATCGCGTTGCGCCGGCGCTCGCGCTGCAGCTTCAGCAGCGCGGCGACGGAGTCATTGGCCGCATGCCACAGGCCGCGGCGCAGGCGGTAGTTGATCAGCACCGATGCGGCCAGTGCAGCGATGCCGATACCGATGCCGACGCGTGGCCAGAAGTCCGCGCCGCTCAGGTACAGGCGCGCCGCAAGCGCGACGGCGAGCAGCGCCAGCGCGACGTCCAGCGCCATCATCAGCCGCATGCGGCGGGCCCGGCGCAGCGACGCTCGCTGCAGCGACTCCAGGTCGATGGGCTGCGCGCGCCAGGCCGACGCGAGCGCGCTCCAGTCGTCATCGGGATTCATGGGTGTCTCCCATTTGCTGCGAAAGGTATTTTCTTGCGCGAGTCAGGCGGACGGCGACGTTGCCGGCCGAGATGCCCAGCATGCCGCCGATTTCCTCATGCGAGAGGCCTTCCAGTGCGAGCGTGACGAGTTGGCGCTGGGCCAGCGGCAGACGGCGCACGACGTGGGCAAGGCGCTCGCCGCGCTGCTGCAGGCTCGCACGGTGCTCGGGGCCACGCTGGGGATCGGGCAGGTCCGGCGGCACCTCGTCGCGGGCGAGGTCGCGACGAGCCTGAAGCGCGTGATCGACGGCGCGGCTGTGGGCAATGCGCAGGACGAAGGTCTTCAGGGTGGCATCGCCGCGGAAGCGCGGCAGGCTCTGCCAGATCGCGAGCAGGATTTCCTGACCCAGCTCATCGCGGCGCGCGGCGTTGGCCTCGAACGCGGCGGTGATGCGCGCGATGGCGGCGCCGTGCTCGGCGACGATGGCATCGAGGCTCAGTCGCGGCAGCGTCATGGCAGCCGCGCCCGCGGAGTGTGGCCAGGTTTCATACATTGATCACGTAGCGTTCGCTCGTCAGGCGGTGCGCGGCAAACGCGATGCACGCCGCTGCGAGCGCGAGCGCGACACCCATGGCAGTCGCCGCGTTGGCCGTACCGACTGCACCGTCGCGGGCCATGTCGAGCAGCAGGGTCTGCTCCGCGAGTAGCGGAACGCGGTACCACCAGGCCTGCGGCTCCAGCTCCAGGGCCGGCACGAACGCGGGGACCAATGCGACGACCAGCACCAGCATCATCGACGACTGTGCTTCCTTGAACGAGCGCGAATTCAGCGCGATGGCGATTTGCAGCGCCGGCGCCAGCAGGCATAGCGGCAGGGCGATGAAATACAGCAGCGTGAGATCCAGCGCATCCACCTGCCAAGCCAGTCCGATGTTCTCCAGCGGCAGCGTCTGCAGCATGAAATGCCCGGCGATGAATTCCAGCGCGAGGCCCGCGGCACAGAATACGGCGGCGGCAAGCCATTTGCCGACGATCAGATCCACGCCGCGTATCGGCTGGGCGAGCAGGATTTCCAGCGAACGGCGTTCGCGCTCGCCAGCGCTGCTGTCGATCGCGATGTCCATGCCGAAGTAGAAGACGGCGAGCAAGAAGATGCCGAACAGCACGGCGATATGGCGGCCGGCGCGGGTCGCCGGCGTGGCGATATCGAAACGCTCGACGAGGACGGGGCTCAAGTGCACCAGCGACAGCCCATGGCTGGTCAGGCGCGCCGCGCTCGTCTCGCGGCCATAGGCGTGCAGCACAGCGTTGACGGTTTCCAGTTGCGCCGGCCTGGCGCTGACGCTGTCGTGCCAGAGTTCCAGGCGAGCCGGCTCCTGTGCCGCATAGCGCGCGGCGAAATCCGCGGGCAGGCGGACGATCGCCGCGTGACGGCCGGCGGAGACGGCCTGCTGCAGTGCCGCCTCGTCGCTGGCGTCGACGGTGTCCACCGTGACGCCGGCCTGTTCCAGACGCGCGAGAAGCTGCGGCGCCTGCGCCGCGCCGCTGACGGCGATGCGGATTTGCTCGTTCTCGCTGCGCGCCTTGCGCTCGATGGTGTTGTTCAGCGCGGCCCACATCAGCAGCGGATAGAGCAGGGTCATGAGCGCCAGCGTTCGCAGCGAGCGCCGGTCGCGCAGCGCGTCGCGCAGCTCCTTGTGCAGGACGATCCACCAATGGCGATTCATGCGGCGATTCCTTCTTCGATGCCGGTCAGCGCCACGAAAGCGTCTTCCAGTTGATGGGTGCCGGTGCGGGCGCAGAGTTCGGCGCTGCTGCCGCAGGCCACGCTGCGGCCCCGCGCGACGACGACCACGTCGTCGCAGATCAGGTCGACTTCCTGCATGACGTGACTGGCTAGCACGATGCAGCAGCCCTCGTCGCGCAGGCGCAGCAGTGCCGTGCGCAACGCGCGAGTGCTGGTCACGTCCAGGCCGCGGCCGGGTTCGTCCAGCAGCAGGTTGCCTGGCCGGTGCAGCAGCGCGCGCGCCAGCGCGACCTTCATGCGCTGGCCCTGAGAAAAGCCGGCGGTCCGCCGGTCGATGATGTCGTCCAGCCCGATCAGCGCGGCGATTTCCTGCGTCGCATCCGCGATGGCGGTCGTGTCCATGCCATGCAGGCGGCCGAAATAGGCCAGGTGTTCGCGGGTGGTCAGACGCGGGTATAGCCCGACCCGGTCGGTGACGATTCCCAGGCGTCGCCGCGCCGCGAGCGGTTCGCGGGCGGGATCGGTCGCGTCGATCAGGGCCCGTCCGCGGTCGGCGTTGAGCAGGCCGAACAGGATCCGCAGCGCGGTTGTCTTGCCGGCGCCGTTGGGCCCGAGCAATCCCGTGATGCGGCCGTCATGCGCGACGAACTCCAGGCCGTCCAGTGCCTTTACCGCGCCGAACGATTTGTATACGTTGTCAAAGGTCAGCATGGGCGATTCCTGGTGCGCCGCGCTGCCGGGCGACAGGCACGCATTCGTGAGGCGAAGCCGCCGAGCGCTACCCGTCGCGGGCTGCGGCAAGGCGTGTGGCATGACCCTGCAGACCTTCCGGCCGGCGTTGCGCAGATCGGCCGGGCGGCGGTGCGACGGCGCCTCATGGCGACGCTCCCGCCGCGCTGGTCTGGAATGCCGGCAAGACGATCTCGCCGAGGCAGGTGGCATCGATAGTCCGCAGCGGTGCATCGAGGAAGCGCCGCAGCAGCGCGGGCGCGCAGCCCAGGCCGGATATCACATGTCCGGCGTGCGCCGCGACGACGTGCTGGCCCTGCGGCAAAGTGCGCAGCGCGCGGTCCGCTCGTACCGGCGGCGTGACCGGGTCCAGTGCGCCGGACAGCAGCAGTGCGGGCGGCGTGAGTGTCTGTACCGATGACGGTGGCAATGGCGGCAGCGCCAGTGCGCCGCAAAGCTCGTCGAGCGACGCCAGCCCGGCCGCGCCGAACACGCCGGCCTGGGCTTCGCGGGCGCGCTGAGCTGCGGTCAGGCGCGGCCAGTCCTCGCGGCAGGCAATCGCCAGCAATACGCCAGCCGCCGGCTGCGCTGCGGCCAGGTCGATGCTGCTCGCCTGGATCGCCAGCAGCGGGCGCCAGTCTCCGGCGTCGGCGCGGGCGATCAGGTACGGCAGCTGTGCGGCACCGCGCGTCGAATACAGCAGATGGCGGATCGTCTGCAGCAGGCGCTGGCGCGAAATCCGCACGTGGGCGGGCTGGCCGCTGCGTGGGTGCGCGAGCGTGGTCGCTGCGGCGTCGGCATCGAGTCGCTGCAGCACGTCACGCAGTTGCGTGCGCAATGCCGGAAACGCGCGCCCACAATCGGCATCGTCCGTACAGCGCTGCAACACAGCGTCGAGCGCGGCCTGGAACTGGTAGCTCTCGGCACCGATGATCAGATCGGCATCCACGACACCGTCCAGTATCAGGCTGCGCACGGTCGTCGGATAACGCTGCGCATAGGCCTGGGCCAGGCGCGAACCGTACGAGGCGCCCCAGAGGTTGATCCGTGCGTAGCCGAGCGATAGGCGCACGCGCTCCAGGTCCTCGACCGCGGCTGCGGTGGTATGCAGCAGCAGATCCGGGCCGAAGCCTTTCAGGCAGGCCAGCGTGGACGCCTGCAGCTCGCTGTCGCGGAGGGTGAGTGCATCGGCGTCGTCGGCGCAGCCGAGCCGGCCCGAGCGTCCGGTGCCGCGCTGGTCGATGAACACGATGTCGCGACTCGCGCGCACCTTGGCCAGTGCGGTGTCGAGCAGAAACACGATATCGCTGCCGGCCTGGCCGGGACCGCCGGCGAGCACGAACAGCGGATCCGCCTCGGCGCGCGTGCGGATCGAGCGGGCAACGGCGACATGGATGTCGAAGCTGCCGCGGCTGGCGTCGGCGTAGTCACGCGGCACGGCAATCGCGGCGCAGTGCAGGGCGTCGCGCTCGCCGGGCAGGTGACAGGTTTGCCACGCTGGTGCGGCCGCCAGGCCGAGAGGCATCCCGAGCAAGGCGGCCAGGCCAATCCGAAAAATCCATATGCGCATCAGGTCGCCTCGGCATGGTCGTTATGTCTGTAGTCCGGCCGCGGCGAAAAACCTTACACGCGAAATTTTTGTCGGCCGATGCGCGCGGCGTACCGGAAATGCGCTAGCGTGCGGCGCGCCGCGCAGACGCGCTTGCGTAACGAACGACAGGGGAAGTTCACCGCCATGCCCGACTCCAGTCCCGATAGCCGGCTTTCCCGCGCAGTCAGTGCGAAGCGTGTGCTCGCGCTGTTGGCGCTCGTCATCGGCATACCCGTCGCGGTCGTCGGTGTGCTCGCCGTCTATACGTATGTCGCGGACAGCGGTGCATCGCGATGGTTCGCGCGCGAAGGCGTCGCGTCGCCGCCGCCGCCGCCGGTCGCGCCAGCGACGTTTGAGAATGCGCGCAAGCAGCTGCGCGAGGGACTGGTAATCGTCGCGCCGAATGTTCCACGCGCGCCGCACCGGCCGCCGCTGCAGCCGGGCGACGAGTTCTATCGCCAACTGCAGGCCGGCATCCTCGCGGATTCCGGTGCCCTGGGCATGAGCGACGGCGAGGCGACGCATGCGCAGATGCGCCGCTTCGTGCGCCAGGGCGATGTGCTGGCGCGCAGGCTCCACGCCGTGCGCGAGTACGGTCCCGGCTGGAACCTGTTCGGCGGCAGTTCGGGCGCCGCCTGGCAGGAGTACATCCACTGGTGCATTCGCCTGCGCTATGAACCCGGCGAAGAGAACGAGTACGCGTATGCGCTCTGGCGCCTGGGCAACGAGCCTTTCGGTGAGTCGCTGGGGTTGCCGCGACTGGGTCGCGATCTTTCCGTCACGCCGGGCAACGCCGCGAACCACATCGAGCCGCTGCGCTGGCAGGGCCTGCTGATTCCGCTGCAGACGCTGTGGCACGGCGAGGGCAAGTACGGCGATCGGACCATCCGGCGCAGCTGGCAGATCCTGCCGGACTCGCCCATTTGCGACACGGCGCGAGCCGCGGCGGAGGCCGCCGCGCGAACGCCGGAGGCGGTTGCACGCTGATCCGGCGGCTGGGCCCGACACCACGGCGCCGATGTGAGCGGCTCACGGCACGTCGGCTTTCGCGCGCGCCGGTGAATTTGTTGCTTTTGATGCATTTGGTGCCGGCCGCGTCGTGATATGCGCAGTGCTGCGCAGGGCAGCTGCGTTTCCTACAGGCAGGCGGCGGTCTCGGCGACGTCGCCGATGCACAGCGGCTGCGCCGGTGACGGAGCCGCCTGCGGCAGGCCCTGCGACAGGTCGTCGGCATAGTCCGGGGCGCCGGCATAGGGCGAGCGCAGATGCAGATGCCAGCCGCGCGCGGCGAGGGCGCGCTGCGCGGCGGTCGAGGCCTCGCCGCCGACCAGCACGGTCTTGTCTTCCACGCGGAACTGCGGCGCGGCGAAGAACTCACCCATGTCGGCGGTCCAGCTCAGCCAGTCCAACGGTAGCGGCAGCAGCAGGTGGCCGTCGTCGCCGCGCCAGGCCAGCGCCGCGCCGACCACGAACAGTTCGCCGCGATGAGCCGACTCGTGGCGCTGCCCGCCGCCGTCGGCCGCGCCGCGGCGTATCTCGCTGCCTTGCGCCGCGCCGCGGCGCATCAGGCGCAGCGCATTGACGAGATAGCGCGCTTCGAGTTCCGAGCGCGTGCCGGCGCCGATCTCGATCAGATCATTGCAGCCGCGCGCCGGCTTGAGCGCGTCGAGTTCGTCGGCCAGCGCCGTGCGCAGGCTGTCGTTGAAACCACCGCGACGCAGGAACTGGCGCAGCGCGAATTCGTCGCTGCACCAGCGCGCCAGGCGCTGCCGGTTGCGCTCGCGCAGGTTGTCCTCGTCGAGCTCCCAGACCAGCGCGTTGAGCTGGCCGCCGACGGACATCACTTCGGCCGCGGTGCCGCCGACCGCGTCGAGCGCGGCACCGCCGCTGAAGTTGCCGACGACCGCGGCCCAGGCCAGCGTGTCGAGACGCTCGCGCAGCAGCGGGTTGCTCGAACTCGGATCGACGCCGAGGTGCCGCGCCATCTCGCGGCGCATCTTGCCGTAGTCGAGCTGGCGCTTCGCCTCGCGGCCGATCTCCTTGCCGACGCTGCCGTACCACGGTTTGTCGGGCTTGGGCGCCGTGATGCCGGGCAGCGGCGCGCGCGTGGCACTCATCGGCGCCTGCGGCGTGCGGAACGGATCGCCGTCGGCACCGAACTCGCGCGCAGCCCGATCGCCGACGGATTGCGCGCGGCCGCTCCAGCGCTCGACCTGCTTACGGAAATACCGCGCGACCCCGGCGGGCAGTCCGGTCACGGTGCCGATCGGATGCGACACGACCTGCCAGATCGATTTGCCGGTCTTCCTGAATTTCTCGCCGAACGCATGGGCGAACGCCGCGCCGCGGCTGGCGCGCTCCAGGGTTTCGATCGCGGGGATTTCCGCCTGACGGATCGCGAGCAGTTCCACGCTCTCCGCCGCAAGCGGCCCGAACGGCGTATCCAGCGCGAAGCGTGCCATGTAGCCGTGCACGGTCGCCTGCGGCGCGACGGTCGCGTTGGGTGCCGACAGCAGCGACGGCTGCACGATCGCGGCAGCGTCGAGGGTGGGTTCGGTCTCGAACGACTCTTCCGCGTGCAACGACACCGCGGCCAGCGCAAACATGGTCGCGGCGATACGCTGTAGAAGGCATTGCGGTTTCATGCGGCGGCGCAGGCAGGCGGCAGGGAAGGGTCGCCGGCGCCCGCGCAACGGTTCGCCGGCTTTTTCGCAGGCATTAGAGAACCTCTGGAAAAAGGCGGAATCTGGCTTTGGATTTTGGAGCCCCCTTGAGTAAAGGGGGCGGCCAAATGCTTGCGCAGCAAGCGTTTGGCGGGGTTGTGGGGATAAGCAGCTGGGCGTAGGAGCCGCGCTGTAGATACTTGTTCAGGTCTTCCTTAGTTCCAGCTGCACACGACCTTGCCGCAGTTGCCTACTTCCATGAGGTCGAAGCCGCGCTGGAAGTCGTCGATGTGAATCTGGTGGGTCAGCACCTTGGCCAGCGGAAAGCCGGTCAGCACCATCTGGGTCATCTTGTACCAGGTCTCGTACATGCGCCGGCCGTAGATGCCCTGCAGCGTGAGGCCCTTGAAGATGACCTTGTCCCAGTCGATGCCCGCGCCCTTGGGCAGGATGCCGAGCAGGGCGATCTTGCCGCCGTGGTACATGCAGTCGAGCATGTCGTTGAATGCGCGCTGGTTGCCGCTCATTTCCAGGCCGACGTCGAAGCCCTCGATGTGGAGTTCCTTGACCACGTCGTTGAGCGACTGCTTGGAGACGTTGACGACGCGCGTCGCGCCCATTTCCGCGGCGAGCTTTAGGCGGTAGTCGTTGACGTCGGTGACGACGACATTGCGCGCGCCGACATGCTTGCAGATGCCGGCGGCGATGATGCCGATGGGGCCGGCACCGGTGATCAGCACGTCCTCGCCGATCACGTCGAATTCCAGCGCGCAGTGCGCGGCATTGCCGTAGGGATCGAAGAACGCGGCCAGTTCGGACGGAATCTGGTCGGGAATCGGCCAGAGGTTTGCCGCTGGCATGGAAATGTACTCGGCAAATGCGCCGTTGCGCGTCACGCCGATACCGATGGTATTGGGGCAGAGGTGCTGGCGTCCGGCGCGGCAGTTGCGGCAGTGGCCGCAGACGATATGGCCTTCGGCCGAGACGCGCTGCCCGACGTTGTAGCCGCGTACGCCGGCGCCCATGTCGACGATGCGCCCGACGAATTCGTGGCCGATGACCAGGCCCGGCTTGATCGTGCGCTGCGACCACTCGTCCCACTTGTAGATATGCAGGTCGGTGCCGCAGATCGCGGTCTTCTCGAGTTTGACCAGGACGTCGTTCGGGCCGATCTCGGGCATCGGCACTTCTTCCATCCAGATGCCCTTGGCCGCTTCGCGCTTGACCAGGGCTTTCATCATCTTGGACATGGGGCAAACCTCGGCTGGGGGCCGCGATTATAGGCGTGGCGCGAGTCGGCTGCGCCGGCCTCGGCCGCACGTGCGCGCGCCCGGGTTCAGGCGCACCGGGGGAGGACAGGTCCGGACGCCTGACGCGGCTATTCCTGCACCAGCCACTCCACGCGATGCTGGCCGAAGCGTCCCTGCGAGAGGTGCTGCGCCAGTACCGGCAGCAGCTCCTCGAGCTGGCGGTCGAATTTCCACGGCGGATTGATGATGGCCATGCCGCTGCCGTTGAGGCGCAGCGCCGAGTTGTCCGGATGGACCAGCAGCTCGGCGATCACGACTTTCGGAAAGCCGCTGCCCTTGAGCCAGCGGTGGAAGCTGGCCAGCTGCTGGCGCAGCTTGATCGGATACCAGACCGCGTAGATGCCGTTGGGCCAGCGCGCCTGCGCCTGTCTCAGCGTGGTCTCGATGATGCGGAACTCGCCGTCCTGCGCTTCGAACGGCGGATCGATCAGGACCAGGCCGCGCTTTTCCTTCGGCGGAAGCAGGGCCTTGAGCGCTTCGTAGCCGTCGCGCTCGTGCACCGCGACGCGCGCGTCGGAACGGAATAATGCGCGCAGTGCAGCGGCTTCGTCGGGCTGCAGCTCGCAGAGCTGGGCCCGGTCCTCGTCGCGCAGCAGCAGGCTGGCCAGTAGCGGCGAACCCGGGTAGACCGCGATATCGTGGCTGGGGCGGCTGCCGTTGAGTGCGCGTACGAGATTCAGGTAGACATGCAGCGCGGCCGGCAGTCGCGGCGCGTCGAGCAGCCGCAGCACACCGTCGGCGAATTCCCGGGTCTTGCGGGCTTCCTCGCCGTGCAGGTCGTAGCGGCCGCGGCCCGCGTGCGTATCGACGTAGCAGAATGGCGTCTGCTTCTGCTTGAGCGCTTCGATGAGGCCGACCAGCACGCTGTGTTTGAGCACGTCGGCGAAATTGCCTGCGTGATACGCATGCCGGTAGTTCATGGGCTCTCCTTGGCGCCGCTGCCGCGGCAGTATAAGGGCCGCCGGTGTTGCAGCGGACGCCGTTGGTGCCGCCCGACATGACTTCCGGCACCTACGCGCGTACGGCAACATGCGACAGTTCGTGCCTGTCGTTCGTTACCGTTGTCGGGGAATTCCATGAAGCGCCTGTTGAAATGGCTGATTAGCCTGTTGTTGATCCTGGTCGTGGGCATTGGCCTGCTGTTCGTCCATGTCTGGTATTTCAAGCCGGCCAAACTGGACTGGTTCTATACCCGCGTCTTCGCCAAGTTCGCGGTCAGCAATCCGGAAATGCTGTCCAGCATGCGCATCCTGCCGCAGTGGATGGATTTCTACAGCGACGATTTCGCCGATGCGTCGCCGGCCGAGGAGGAGCGCCAGGTCCAGATTCTCAAGGAAAGCCACGACATGCTGCTGAGCTACGACCGCAGCGCGCTCGATGTCGACGGCAAGCTTTCCTACGACGTGCTCGAGTACTTCCTGCGCATCCAGGTCGAGGGCGACAAGTTCCGCGGCTACGGCTATCCGGTCAACCAGATGTTCGGCATCCAGAGTGCGCTGCCGGACTTCATGGCCCAGCAGCACCCGGTTGCGAGCAAGGGTGAGGCCGAGGACTACATCAAGCGCCTCGGCAAGTTCCCGCTCAAGTTCGACCAGACCCTGGAATACCTGCGCCTGTACGAAAGCAAGGGCATCTGGCCGCCGCGGTTCACAGTGGACAAGGTCATCACGCAGATGCAGGGCTTCATGGCCATGCCGCCGCGCGAAAACACGTTGTACACGACGTTCAAGGAAAAGCTCGACAAGATCCCCGCGGGCGACATGGACCAGGCCACGCGCGACGACCTGCTCGCCCGCGTCGAGGCGGCAGTCAAGGACAGCGTATATCCGTCCTACCAGAAGCTGATCGCCTACGAGGAAGGCCTGCGCGGCAAGGCCGACGGCAACTACGGCGCCTGGCATCTGCCCAACGGCGATGCCTACTACGCCTGGTGCGTGCGCAACCACACCACGACCGAAATGACCGCCGACCAGATCCATACGATAGGCCTGGCGGAAGTCGCGCGCATCAGCACCGACATGGACGCGATCCTGCGCGACCAGGGCCTGGTCGACGGCACCATCGGTGACCGCGTGCGTCAGGTGACGGCACGTCCGGACCAGTTGTTCGCGGACACGCCGGAAGGCAAGAAGGAGCTGCTGGCGCATTTCCAGGCCATCATCGACGACATCGACGGCAAGCTCGGTCCGGCCTTCGACATCCGTCCCAAGCTCGGCGTGAAAGTCGAGGCCGTGCCGGAATTCGCCCAGGCCACCGCGCCGGGCGCGTATTACCAGCCAGGCGCGTTCGACGGTTCGCGGCCGGGCGTGTTCTACGCCAACCTGCGCAACGTGGCGGAGCTGCCGAAGTTCACGATGCGGACGCTGGCCTACCACGAAGCGATTCCGGGCCATCACTTCCAGATCGCGATCCAGCAGGAACTCAAGGGCGTGCCGTTCTTCCGCCGCATACTGCCGTTCACCGCGTTCTCGGAAGGCTGGGCGCTGTATACGGAACGCCTGGCCTGGGAACTCGGCTTCCAGAACGCGCCGCTGGACAACCTCGGCCGCCTGCGCGACGAGATGATGCGCGCGGTGCGCCTGGTCGTGGACACCGGCATCCACTCGAAGAAGTGGACGCGCGAGCAGGCCGTGCAGTACATGCTCGACAACACGGGCATGGTCGAAACCGACGTCGTCGCCGAGATCGAGCGCTACTTCGTCGCGCCGGGCCAGGCGCTGGGCTACAAGGTCGGCATGATCAAGATCCTGGAGCTGCGCGAAAAGGCGAAGAAGGAGCTCGGCGACAAGTTCGATATCCGCCAGTTCCACAACGTGGTGCTCAAGACCGGTGCATTGCCGATGGTGCTGCTGGAGCGCACCGTCGACGAGTGGATCGCCAAGACCAAGGGCGCGTGAGCGACGCGCTGCGCATCGAACGGCTGCACGGTGCGGCGGTGACGCCGCACCTCGACGCCGTCGCCGCGCTGCGCATCGCGGTGTTTCGCGACTGGCCCTATCTGTACGAAGGCAGCGCGACCTACGAAGCGGACTATCTCGCGACGTATGCGCGCTCGCCGCGCAGCCTGTTCGTGCTGGCGTTCGATGGCGGGAACATCGTCGGTGCCTCCACCGCCGTCCCGCTCGCCGACGAAGTGGCGGCCTTCCAGCAGCCCTTTCTCGGCCGCGGCCTTGCACTCGGCCGCGTGTTCTACTTCGGCGAATCGGTGTTGCTGCCGGCCTGGCGCGGCCAGGGGCTGGGTCACACTTTCTTCGATGCGCGCGAGGCGCGGGCGCGCGAACTCGGCTTCGACACGACCGCATTCTGCGCGGTCGAGCGCGATGCGCACGATCCGCGCCGGCCAGCCGGCCATCGCGACAACGATGCGTTCTGGCGCAAGCGCGGCTATGTGCGCCAGGACGACATGGTCTGCAGGCTGGAATGGCAGGAAATCGACGCGCCGCGGCCTCAGGCGCATGCGCTGCGATTCTGGCTGCGCGAGCCGGAACGGGTCTGATGCGTATCGCCACGGCGCAATGGCGCATAGAGCGTCCATCCAGCTTTGCCGCGTGGCGTGATCGCGTGCGCGACGAGCTGGCCGCTGCCGCTGCGCAGGGCGCCGAACTCGTGCTGCTGCCGGAATACCTCGCGCTCGAACTTGCGGGCCTGTTCGCACCTGCGATCCATACGGATTTCCTCGCCTCGCTCGATGCGCTGCAGGGGCTGTACGCGGACTGGCAGGCGTCGTTTGCGAACCTGGCACGCGAGACCGGTCTGCACGTGCTCGCCGGCACCTTCCTGCTGCGCCAACCCAACGGGCGCTACCGCAATCGCGCCGAACTGTATGCACCCGATGGCCGGCGCTGGTTCCAGGACAAGCTGGTCCTGACCGGTTTCGAACGCGGCTTCCCGGTCATCGAGCCTGGCGACCAGCTGCAGGTATTCGACACTGCACTCGGCCGCATCGGCGTCAACGTCTGCTACGACAGCGAGTTCCCGCTGTTCGCGCGGCGCCAGTACGAAGCCGGTGCGCGCCTGCTGCTCGTGCCGAGCTGCACCGATACGCCGGCCGGCGCGACACGCGTACGCGTCGGCTGCCGCGCGCGCGCCCTCGAAAACCAGATCCACGTCGTGCAGTCGGTCACCGCGGGCGAGGCAGCCTGGAGTCCGGCGCTGGACACGAATACCGGTGTCGCCGCGGTGTTTGCGCCGAGCGATCGTGGCCTGCCCGACGACGGCATCGTCGCGCAGACCCTGGCCGGCGAAACCTGGTGCATCGCCGATATCCACGCGGCCGCGCTCGATGCGGTCCGCCAGGAGGGACAGGTTGCCAACGCCGCCGACTGGGACGCGCAACTGCGTCCGCACCTGCTCAACGTGCGGGCATACTGAAGCCGATCGGTTGCTACCGCGGAAGCCGCCCCACGGCGTAATCACGTTCGTCGCGGTTTTACGAAAGAGTCTCTTGCAAGGCGGATAACACCTTGCGCGCTCGGAACTCCCTTTCCTGGTCCATGCCACGCACCCTCCCGGCGCGCCGAAGGCGTGCCGATTGGAATCCATCATGTTGCGGAACCAGGGGAACAACACTCACTGGGGCAATGCGCTGGTGCGGCATGAACTCGGCGACGTCACCGTCACCTACCAGCATGTCACCAACGCCGGCGGCGGCGGCGGTCTGGGCAGGAACGTCAACGTGTCGTACCAGGCCACCGACCGCCTGGGCTCGCCCCTGGGCATGATGGATCGCGAACAGTATTTCCGTCAGCGCGCGGACAACGGCACGTTTCTCGATACGCGCCGTTCGTTCGATGCGTTCGGACAGACCCGGGAAAGCGACTTCCGCGCGCGTACCGGTAACGCGCAGGGCCAGAAACCCTACACCGGCCAGCTCAACCTCACGCCGAAAAAATTCCTATCCCGGTATCCATATGGTCCGCACTCACGGCCCCACCCGATAAGGAACGCCAGTGAATATCGATGAATTGCTGGATGTATTGGTCAGCGCAAACCTGTGCCGGCGGGAAGAGATTAGAGGCTGCTCAGTACAGGAAGTCGCCGATCTTGAAGCGTCTGTCGGACTCGTTCTGCCGGCGCGCTACCGCGAGTTCCTGCTGCTCGCCGGAAAGGGGGCTGGCGAGTTCTACGTCGGGACCGATTTCTTCGTTCCGCAGATCCTCGGGCTCAATGACGACGCTGCCGAATTGCTTGCCGAGAACAACGAAGGTTTCGCGCTACCTGACGATGCGTTCGTGTTTCTGATGCATCAGGGGTATCAGTTCAACTACTTTCGGGCGGGCGAAGGGGATGATCCGCCGGTGTACTACTACCACGAGGCGAGAGGAGCGCCTGTGCAGACGATGCCCTGCTTCAGCGCATTTCTGTTGGATGCGATCGAATGGCACCAGAGGATGGCAGCACGCAGGTTGGGTGGCCAAAGCTAACCGTGATGTGCTCTTTACGCGGTCCTGGGGGCGAGCCAGAGGACGATCGCCGAGCCGTGGGTTTGCGGCTCGGCCACTTCGTGGACGAAGACAGCGGCGGCTCTTGGAATTTTCCGAAGCCGCTGCCCTGACGGTGGCTACAGAAGTGTCGCGGCTTGGATACCGACGCGTGTCGAACTCGTCATTGCGGCACTGTCGGCACTCCTGCGCGCAATTCCGTACCACCTATCCGGGCGTCGAGCTGATAATCACTCATCGGCCTTTCTGTGATGGCGGTCCGTGAGTGGATGCGTCCTGGTTGTCGTGTGAATGTCGCTTCCTGGCATGGTTTCTTTGTCGCGTGCGACGAAGTCGCGAGCATTCTGCGGCGCAACGATCGCTATCCGATCCATGCCAGGTGGGTGGTAAGCGTGGGGGAAAACCAGCATGAGAAGTGAGGAAATATCGCGCGAGCTCATAGCGGGCGGAGTATCGATTCCCGAACAGGTTCTTGCTTTCAGCGATGCGGAGGTGGATGCGCTGGAACGCGCTGCGGGTGTTCACTTTCCGGCAGCCTACCGGGAATTTCTGCTTGCCGTCGGCAAGCGGGCGCGCGGCTACTTCGATGGAACGCGCATCTTCGGCACGCAGATCGCCGAACTGAATGAGGCTGCTGCGGCGCTGCTGCGGGAAAACGAAGAGACGTTCGCGCTACCTGCGGATGCCTTCGTATTCTCGATGCACCAGGGCTATCAGTTTCACTATTTCCGCGCGTCGGACGGGGACGATCCGCCCGTTTATTTCTACAGCGAGGGATGCGGGCCGCCGGAACAGGTGTTCGCGTCGTTCAGCGAGTTCGTGCGCGAGTCGATACGCTGGCATATCGAAAGCGAAGCCGACCGCCGTATGGCGGAGGGCTAAGTTATGCGGCTTCGCACCGATGGGCGGTTTCATCGCCGCAAGCCTTGTGAACAGTGACTAGATCGGAGGCAGCAGGCTGACACCGGGCACCAGCCACAGCGACACGCCCGCGAGCGCGCTGCCGATCACGCCCGCGGCCAGCACGTCGCTCGGGAAATGCAGGCCCAGCACCACGCGTGACGCGGCGACGAGCAGCGTGAAGGGCACGAGTATCAGCGCGAGCGTCGGGAAGTAGGCGATCGCGACGAGGCTGAAGCTCACCGCATGCAAGGTATGGCCGGACGGAAAACTGAATTCGTCCAAAGGTGGGATATGCGCCACGATGCCCCGGTGTGCGCGGTAGGGGCGCGGGCGGCGCGTGTGCTTCTTGAGGCTGCGGTACAGCAGCAGCGCGATCGTGCCGACGACGGCCATGTGCAGCGCGGCCTGCGCGCCGCGGCTGCCGCCGAGCACGGCCAGCGCAGCCATCAGCGAATACCAGAACACGCCGTCGCCGGCGCGGCTGACCAGACGGAAGAAGGTCACGATGGCGCGGCGCGCGCCCCAGCGGTTGGCGGCCAGGCACAGGCGCCATTCGCCACTGCGGACTTCGAGGCGATTCCAGCGTTCGATTGCGTTCATGCGGCGCTCCCCGGTGTGGTGATTCAGTAGTTCATCGAACGAATTCGGCGTCTTTCGCGCCGATCCGTCGTCGCGCCCAGTCGCGTGAATGCGGTACCTCTCCTCGCCGCGCCGTGGTTCGGCGCGAAATCCATCCGAGTTCCTTGTTCAACGAACTCCCGAGTCACCCCCTAGTGAGGCGAGCAGTTCGGCGAAGTGGTCGGTGACGGACTGCGGGCTGAGGCTCAGCACGGCCTGGCGGCCGGCCTGGGCGTATCGCCGGCGCAGTTCCGCGTCGCCGGCGAGTTCGACGGCGGCGGCGACGAAGGCGTCGTCGTCGCCGCAGGCGATGCGCCGGCCGTCGACACGATCGGTCATGTGTTCGCGTGCGGCGCCGTAGTCGAATGCGACGGTCGCCACGCCGCTGGCCATGGCTTCGAGCGTCACGTTGCCGAAGGTTTCGCTCAGGGAACCAAACACGAACAGGTCGCTGCTCGCGAAGTGCGCGGCCAGTTCCTCGCCGCGCAGGCTGCCGCAGAAGATGAAGTCCGGGTGTGCACGCGCCAGCTCTGCGCGCGCCGGTCCGTCGCCGATCCAGACATAGCGCGCATTGGGTTGGACCCGTTGCAGGGCGCGGAAGGCGCGCACGTTCAGATCGAGGTTCTTTTCCGGCGCGATGCGGCCGACATAGACCACGACGAGTTCGTCCGCAGTCAGGCCCCAGCGCAGGCGCAGTGCGTCGCACCGCCGCGCCGGATCGAACAACTGGGTGTCGACGGCGCGACGCAACAGGCGCACGGCGCCGAAGCCGCGATCGCGCAGGAAATCGGCCAGCTCCTGCGTCGGCACCAGCGTGGCTGCGGAGTGGGCGTGGAAATGGCGCAGCCAGGCGAACACCAGCGGCGTGAGCCAGCCCAGACCGTAGAAACGCACGAAATCATCGAAACGCGTATGGAAGCCCGTGCTCGCGGCGATGCCCAGGCGTCGCGCCGCGCGCAGCGCGGAATGGCCGAGCGGGCCTTCGGTCGCAACGTAGATCGCATCGGGACGCTGCCGGCGCCACAGGCGCTCGAGCCGGCGTCGCGCCGGCCAGCCGAAGCGCAGGCCCGGATAGCGCGGAATGGCGGCACCGCGGACCTGGACCTCCTCGGCGAGGTCGGCATCGGCCAGCAGCGGGTCGGCAAGGTGAGCGTCGATCGCGGCCTCGGGCTGGCGCGGGCGGATCAGCTGCACGGCGTGGCCGCGGCCGCGCAGCCCCTGCGCCAGCGCCTGGACAGTCAGGGCGACGCCGTTGATCTCGGGAGGATAGGTTTCGGTAACGATCGCGATGCGCATGGCGCCGGACTCCGGGTGCGCATCGGCCCCTCGCGATCGGGCACGGCGTCACCGCCCTGTGGTTTGGCGCATGCTGCGGGCCGGCGATGGCGTGCCCATTGCCGCGGCGTGACGCGGCCATGACAGTGCCGGGCCTGTAACATGACTGTCATATTCAGCTCCTAGCGTGCGTGAATGCCCGTTCCGGCCCCTGCGTCGTCCGTGACTCCGCTCGCCGCTCGCTTTGCGCAGCGCGCCGGCGTGCGTGCGCGTCGTGAGCGAGGACTGCGCGTGAGCCTCGGAATCGCGGCGGCGTTGCTGGCCCTGCTCGCCGTCGCGATGCCGGCCTTTCTGCTCGCGTCGGCGCGATTGACGCCGGGTTGGCAGGACATCGTGCTGCCGCTGCTGGCCGGCAGCTTCAAGGCGGCTGTCTATGCCGTGCTCGTGGCGCTGCCGCTGGGACTCGGCGCGGCGATATGGTGCGCGCGCTTCGCGCCGCCGGCCTGGCGCGCCTTGCTCAAGCCGCTGTTCGAACTGTTCGAGGCCGTACCCGCCGTCGTGCTGGGCCTGATCGCGGCATTGTTGCTGGCGCCGTGGCTGGCGCGGCATGTACTCGCGTTCGCGATCTTCCTCAGCGTGCTCGCGCCGATGCTCGCCATTGCCGGATTGACCTGGCAGCGCGTCGCGCCGCTGCGCTGGCAGCGGCGCTGGGCGGGACGCGAGGTGTGGCTGATGCTGCCACCGCTGCTGCTGACGTGCGCATTCGCGCTGTGGGCGGGCGATCAGTTCGCGGACGCTGGCCTCGCCGCGTTGCTGCAGCCGCAGACGCCGTGGAACGGCCTGGTGATCGGGCTGATGCTGGGGCTCGCGGTGATGCCGACGGTCTTCAGCCTGTCCGAGGACGCGCTGTTCGCCGTGCCGGCCGATCTGGCCCTCGGCGCGCAGGCGCTCGGGGCGACGCGCTGGCAGGCGCTACGGCGGCTGCTGCTGCCGGTAGCAGCTCCCGGCATCGTCGCGGCGCTGCTGCTCGGATTCAGTCGGGCGCTGGGCGAAACCATGATCGTGCTCATGGCCAGCGGCAATACGCCGCTGCTCGATGCCTCGCCGTTGACTGGCCTGCGCTCGATCGCGGCGAACCTGGCGCTCGAGGCCCCGGAAGCCGCGCCCGGCAGTGCGCACTACGGCCTGCTGCTGCTCTCCGCACTGCTGCTGTTCGGCCTGTGCCTGCTGTTGAACGCGATGGCGGAAACCGTGCGCGGACGTTTGCGTCGCCGGCTGGTGGGACTCTAGCCATGGCCGCTTTCGCATCGCTCCCGCGCGGTGTCCCGCGGCGCGGTGACATGGGTCTCTGGCTCGCGGCTGGCGCGGTGGGACTGAGCCTGCTCGCGCTCGTCGCCCTGCTGGCCGTGCTGCTGCAGCAGACGCTGCGCGCTTTCGCGCCGGCGCCTGTGGCCGAACTGCGTTGGAACAGAGGTGGGACCGAGCACACGCTCATCGCCGCTGTCGTCGAGCAGGATGCGCGTGCGCTCATCGTGCGCGGCAGCGAATGGCTGCGGCGCGGCACGGAGTACCGGCGCATCGCGCGTGCCGACCTGTCTCAACTGGACTGGCCGGCCGATGCCGTCACGCTGCACCTGCGCGACGGCCGCGAGCTCCATCTGCGCGGCGACGCTGCCACATGGCGGATCACGCCTCTGCCAGCGTTGCCGCAAAGCCTGCCGGGGTACGCGCTTGCGCCCGCGGACATCGACGACGTTGTCGCAGCCAACCGGCTCACGCCCGCGCAGACGATCGGTCTCGTACTGCAGCGCGGCTGGCGTTTCGTCGCCGGTGCGTCGGGCGGCGGCGTGTACCCGGCGCTGGTCGGCACTGTCCTGCTGGTGCTGTTGATGAGCGTCCTCGTGATGCCGCTCGGCGTGCTGCTCGCGCTGTGGCTGCACGAATACGCCGGCAGCGGCCGGATTGCGCGCCTGCTGCGAGCGGCGATGGCCAATCTCGCCGGCGTGCCGGCGGTGATCTACGGCCTGTTCGGGCTCGTGCTGTTCGTCAACGGCGTCGGCGGCGGCCTCGATGGGTTGCTGCAGTCGGATGTGCCGCGCTGGGGCAGTGGCGGGCTGCTCTGGTCGTCGCTGACGCTGGCCCTGCTGACCTTGCCCGTGGTCGTGATCGCGACCGAGGAAGGGCTCGCGCGCGTGCCCGCGTCGCTGCGCCAGGCGGCGCTCGCGCTCGGCGCGACGCGGGCAGAAATGCTCTGGCGTGTCGTGCTGCCCGTCGCGCGGCCGGCGCTGCTGACGGCGTTGATCCTCGCCGTCGCGCGTGCCGCGGGTGAAGTCGCGCCGCTGATGCTCGTCGGCGCAGTCAGATACGCGCCGGTGTTGCCGCTGGACGGCGAGTTTCCCTACCTGCATGTGTCGCGGCAGTTCATGCATCTGGGCCAGAGCGTCTACGATCTCGCCCTGGCCGGCAGCGATGTGGTGCGTGATCCTGCCCAGGCCCACGCAGCCGCGCTGCTGTTGCTGGTCGTCGTGGTCGGTCTCAATGCGGCGGCCATCGTGGTGCGCAACCATCTGCGCGAGCGGGCGCGGGAGCTGGCGGTATGAGCGTCGTCGACGGTGTGCCGGCGATGCCGCCGGGGCTGCTCGACGGGCTCGATCTTGCGCTCGAGGCGCAGGGCCTGAGTCTCGAGTACGCCCAGCGCCGTGCGCTCGACGCGGTGCACCTGCAGGTGCCGCGCCAGCGCGTCACTGCGCTGATCGGTTCGTCGGGCTGCGGCAAGTCGAGCCTGCTGCGCTGCTTCAACCGGCTCAACGACGAGATCGCCGGCTGTCGTGTACGCGGCACTGTCCGTGTGCTCGGTCTCGACGCCTATGCCGACACGACGTCGCTGCCGGACCTGCGTCGCCGCGTCGGCATGGTGTTCCAGAAGCCCAATCCGTTTCCGCAGTCCGTCGCAGAGAACGTCGCATTCGGCTTGCGTCTGGCCGGTATTCGCTCACGCCTTGAACTGGACGACCGCGTCGAGGCGGCATTGCGTGCTGCCTCGCTGTGGGACGAGGTGCGCGACCGCCTCGGCGACAACGCGCTGGCCCTGTCGGCGGGCCAGCAGCAGCGCCTGGTGATTGCGCGCGCGCTGGCCGTGGAGCCTGAGGTACTGTTGATGGACGAACCTGCCTCGATGCTGGATCCGATCTCGACCCTGCGCTTCGAGGAACTCGTCGTCGCGCTGCGCGAGCGCTACAGCGTGCTGCTGGTCACCCACAATATGCAGCAGGCCGCGCGCGTGGCCGACTACACCGCCTTCATGCAGGCCGGCCGGCTGCTCGAATTCGACACCACCGACCGTATCTTCACCAACCCCCGCCTGCGCGGCACCGAGGACTACATTACTGGCAGGATGCGCGAGAGTGGAGGACAGTAGCCTGTACAGTCCGCCTGTCGTTGCCAAAAGCGCGTTGGCGTGCTCCCGCGTCACTACCCCGTCATGTTTTCCTGTCCAGATACGCCACCGCTCACACTGATACGACTATACAAATGGATCGTTTGCACCTAGGTCAGCACATTTCCCAGCAGTTCAACAGCGAGCTGGCGGCGCTCACGCGGCAGGTGCTGGCCATGGGCGGGCTGGTCGAGGCGCAGCTCGCCACCGCGCTCGAGGCACTGGCCGCGCGCGACCTGCGCCAGGTCGCCCACGTCGTGGCGCGCGAGGACGAGGTCAACGCGGCGGAGCTGGAGATCGACGCGCGCTGCACCCAGATCCTCGCGCGGCGCCAGCCGGCGGCCTCGGACCTGCGCCTGGTGCTGGCGGTGGTGCGCATGGTGGCAAACCTGGAACGCATCGGCGACGAGGCCGAGCGCATCGCGCGTATCGCCGAGAAGCTCGGCAGCGTCGAACTCGCCGAGCACTACGGTCTCAAGCTCGCGCAGATGGGCAGCCTCGTGCGCGACCAGTTGCGCGGCACGCTCGACACCTTCGCGCGCCTGGACGAGACGCGGGCATTGGAACGCCTGCGTCGCGACCGCGAGGTCGACGTGCTGTACAAGGAACTCACGCGCCTGCTGATCGACCTCATGCAGCGCGAGTCGGACCGCGTGCCCGAGGCGCTGGAAATGCTCTGGTGCGCGCGCGCGCTGGAACGCATCGGCGACCGCTGCAAGAACATCTGCGAGCAGGTGATCTATATGGTGCGTGGCCAGGACGTGCGTCATACCGGCCTGTCGCGCAGCGTCGCGCCGCTGCCCGAGGCGAATTCGTAAGACGAGCATTACATCAGGTCCGTGTGCCGGCGGTTGCCGTTACGCGTGGGCGTACGGATCGGCAATGCCCAGTCCAGCCAGTGCTCTGCGCTCCAGCGCCTCCATGCGTTCGGCATCCGCATCGATCAGATGGTCGTGGCCGAGCAGGTGCAATACGCCGTGTACGGTCATGTGCGCATAGTGGTGGCGCAGCGGTTTGCCTTGTTCGGCCGCTTCGCGCGCGATCACCGGTGCGCAGATGATCAGGTCGCCGAGCAGCGGCAGGCGCACGCCGGGCGGCAGGTCCGCAGGAAACGACAGCACGTTCGTCGCATAGTCGCGTTCGCGATAGTGCCGGTTGAGTTCGCGGCCTTCGGCTGCGTCGACGAGATGGATCGACAGCTCGCTCGCGCGACGGCGCCTCGCAATGGCGAGTGCCGCGGCGGCCCACTGCCGGAAGCTGTCCGCCCGGGGGATTCCGGCGGCGGAGAGCCCGCGCGCGCGGCTCAGGTGTACGTCGAGCCGCATCAGCGCTCGAAATCGTCGGCGAACAGTACGGCGGCGCAGGCCGGCACGAAGCTGACGCGGTTGGCACTGACTTCGGGAATGGCGATCTCGCCGCTGCGGTCGCCGAAATCGATGTCGGCCGGATTCGACAACGCCGGGCCTTCGGTAATCGGTGTCGAGGTCAGGCTGAACGGCGGTTCGAAGCGGCGCAGGCAGCCACCGCCGCCGGGACAGCTCCACGCGGCGATGTGGATGAAGCCGTTGCAGTCGAGCGCGATGCCGTCGATGTTGCTGTAGCCGGTCACGTTGATCAGCGTGGTCGGCGCGGTGTTTGCGGCGATGTCGTAGCTGAGCACGCGCGCCGTGCCCCAGGTCGCGATCAGCAGGCGGTTGTTGGCCTTGTCGTAGATGACGCCGTTGGGTGTCGGCGTCAGCGTCTGCAGCGGCGTCTGCACCGGATTGGCGAGATCGCTGACGTCGACCTTGAGCAGGCGCTTGGCGCTGAAGTCGGTGATGTAGAGCGTGCTGTTGCCGTCGGACGTTATGCCGTTGAGAAAGCTCGCATTCGTGATCGCGAGGTTCAGTACCGGTGCGGCGGTATCGACGTCGTAGCCGCGCAGGAAGCCGGAGTCGAGCACGTAGACCACGCCGCGCAGGAACTCGATGCCATAGGGGGAATTCGGCGCTGCCGTGAACACGCTGAGCGTACCGTCCGGCGCGCGCCACAGCACATTGCCGCCCGCGGTGTTGCTGACCAGCAGGCGTCCGGAGCGCGGATGGAACTCGACGCTCTCGGGGCTGTTGAGCACCTGCGCCTGCAGCGATGACGCAGCGCAGGCAAGCAGCAGGCCGGTCAGGATGGTTTTCATGCGTTGCCCCCGGGGTTTCTGCCCGCTTCGAAGGATTCGTAGGCCCGCACGATCTTCTGCACCAGCGGATGGCGCACGACGTCGTGCGCAGTGAAGAAGGTGAAGCTGATGCCGGACACGTCGCGCAGCACTTCGATCGCGTCGCGCAGGCCCGAGCGCACCTGCTTGGGCAGGTCGACCTGGGTCACGTCGCCGGTGATCACGGCGACCGAGCCGAAGCCGATGCGGGTCAGGAACATCTTCATCTGCTCGACCGTGGTGTTCTGCGCTTCGTCGAGGATCACGAACGAATCGTTGAGCGTGCGGCCGCGCATGTAGGCCAGCGGTGCGATCTCGATCACGTTGCGTTCGATGAGTTTCGCGACTTTTTCAAAACCCAGCATTTCATACAAGGCGTCATAGAGTGGGCGCAGGTAGGGATCGACCTTCTGGGTCAGGTCACCGGGCAGGAAGCCGAGCTTCTCGCCGGCTTCGACCGCGGGGCGCACGAGGATGATGCGCTGCACGCGATTGTCCTCGAGTGAGTCGACGGCGCTGGCGACCGCGAGATAGGTCTTGCCGGTGCCGGCCGGGCCGATGCCGAAGTTGATGTCGTGAACCGCAATGGCGTGCAGGTAGCGCGCCTGATTCGGGCCGCGGCCCTTGATCGTGCCGCGCTTTACGCGGATGACGACGTCCTGCGCCGTTGCCGTGGAATCGGCGAGGGCGGTGACGCTGGATTCCTGCAGGTACAGGTTGATGCGGTGTGCGTCGAGCACTTCGGTCTCGCTCGCCGCGTGCAATTGCTGCAGCAATCGCACAGCGATATCGACTGCGCGCTCTTCGCCGTCGATGCGGAACACGTTGCCGCGGTTGGCGATGCTGACACCGAGGCGCAGCTCGATCTGGCGCAGGTGTTCGTCGAACGGTCCGGCCAGGTTGGCGAGGCGTTCGGTGTCGTCGGGTTCGAGCGCGAATTCGCGATGGGTCGTAGGCATAGGGGCGGCAGGGTAGCGCTTGCCCTGCCGCCTTGCCAGCGTTCAGCCGCCGAGCATGTCGGCGAAGATCGTGTCGGAGGCGAACTCGCTGCTGTTGCCGTCAGCGTCGGTGGCCAGCAGCATGAATGGCGCGCCCTGCAGCGTGCTCGCCGGAAAGCTGGCCGTCGCGCTGCTCTGCGCCTGCGCCTGCGTATAGCTGTCGATCTGCAGGCTGCCGCCGCCCGTGCCGCGGCCGACGCTGATGCGCAGCGGCCAGGCCGCGTTCGCCGCGGCGGTGTCGACACGATAGGTCAGCGTGATCGTGCTGCCGCCGTTGCTGTAGGCGACGTTCTCGATGACAGGCACGTTTTGCAGCCGGTTGCTGCCTTCGTCCGCGTCGCCAGCATCATTGGGCGTGGGGCCGTCGAGAACCGAACCTCCATTGCCGGCCAGATCGATGGGCAGTCCGCGATTGCCGATGAAACGATTGCCTCCGGCGTCGACGCGACGACAGTGCACGACGCCGATGCCGGCACCGGCGTTGAACGCGATCCGGTTCGCCGCGGCCGGCGTATCGCCGCCGATCGTGAGGGCGCAGTTGCCGCTGCCGAAAATGCGTACGGCTGCTTGCAGCGGACCGCCGCCGCTGTTGCCCAGCGGCCGCGTGCCCGACGCATCCGTACCGATATAGTTGCCCTCGATGCGCGTGCCATCGAATGCGCCGTTCGCGCCGCCGTCCAAGTTGATGGCACCCAGCGGGTTGCCGGAAATCACATTGCGCGCGGCGGGAACGTCGCCGCCGATGCGCGCGTTGGTGACGAATGCCGAGGACTGGATCGCCGCGAAGCTCGTATGCGGGATCGCCAGCGTGCCGCTGAAATCGGTGCCGATCAGGTTGCCCTGGACCACGAGTCCGTCGATCGGCCGCTGCAGCACGATGCCTCCGAACAGGCCGCTGATGAGGTTGCGCGCGGCGGGTGTCGTGCCGCCGATCACATAGGGTCCGTCGCCGAAGGTAACGATGCCGTAGCCACGTCCCGCACTGCCTGACACGGCGGCGACGCTGCCGCGGATGTCGGTGCCGAGAAAGCAACCCTCGATGCGATGGCCCGCCGAGCCGCCGAGCTGAATCTGTCGGGCAAAGCGGCTGATCGCCAGGCCGCGAAACGTGCTCGCCGCCTGGGCGGGGAAATTCAGCGAAATCTCGAGCCCGTTCTGCTGCGGGCCGGATGCCGTGCCGGGCACGAGTTCGATCGCCAGCAGCGCATCCAGTCCGCCCTGGTCTGGCGTCTGCGTGTTCTCCAGCGCGCCGGGCTGGGTGTAGCCGTCGATCACGACCGGATTCTCGATCGAGGGAAGCGCGGTTGCGCCGACCGCGATGCGCCAATGTCCGGTCGGCGCCTGGTAGCTCGGGTCGCTGGTCGGAATCGCGAACTCGATGCGGTCCTCGACCGAGGTCTGGTTCGCGCGCTCCAGGGCGCCACGCAGGGAACAGTCGTCGGCAATGTCCGGCAGGCAGGCGGCCAGCGCGGTGTCGATGCCGGTGTCGACGACGAAGGTCGCGGCGAGGGCGTTGCCCGCGCTGACCAGAGCGAGGAGTGCGAGCAGCAATGACGTTGATGGCATGGTGATTCCGAAAAGAATGAACAGAAGAGCGGTCGTGCCCCTTGCGACGACCCATCCCGGCATACGCCGCGCCCCTGCGAAACCTGACACCCCGCGCCGACATGGCCGGGATCGCGAGAGGCCGAAAGCGCCGGCTGCGTCTGGTTCCTGGAGAGGCCCGCCGCGTTACCGTCGGCGGCGTGAAATAGGGAGAGACTGCGATGCGATGGCGTGGAAGGGTGGTGATCGGCGTGTTGCTGCTGTCGGTCTGCGGTACGGCGCTGTCTCGCTACGTGCCCGTCAGCGACGTGGCGGGCCTGCGGGCGGCACTGCAGAACGCGATGCCCGGCGATGACATCGTGCTGGCGGCCGGCACCTACGCCGTCGACTCGAATCTCGACTGCAGCGTCGTCGGCACGGCGGCGGCACCGATCCGCGTACGCGCCGCGACGCCACGCAGCGTGCTGCTACGCTTCGGCAGCGGACTCGTCGAAGGATTCAAGGTCAGCGCAGCGCACTGGCAGTTCGAAGGACTCGATGTCGAAGGCGCCTGCGCGACCGATTCCAATTGCGAGCATGCCTTCCACGTCTTCGGCAACGCGGAGTTCCTGCTGCTGCGCGACAACGTGCTGCGCGACTTCAACGCGCAGATCAAGAGCAATGGCGTGTCGGTCAGCGGCAGCTACGTCTACCCCGACGACGTAGTCATCGAATACAACCTGTTCTACGACAGGCGGGCGCGCAATACCGCCAATCCCGTGACCAAGATCGACGTGGTCGGCGGCCGGCGCTGGACCGTGCGCGGCAACACGATTCGCGATTACCAGAAGCTCGGCGGCGACGGCGTCAGCTACGCCGCCTTCCTCAAGGGCAATTCGCGCGACGGCGTGTTCGAACGCAACCTCGTGCGGTGCAGCCAGCTGTTCAGCGGCGGGACACGGCTCGGCCTGTCGCTGGGCGGTGGGGGCACCGGGCCGGATTCGATCTGCGAGGACGGCACCTGCACGCCGGAACACCAGAACGGTCTGCTGCGCAATAACCTCGTGCTGTCGTGCAACGACGTCGGCATCTATCTCAACCGCGCGGCGAACACGCGCATCCAGCACAACACGCTGTACGCGACCAGCGGCATCGACGTGCGCTATGCGGAATCCACGGCCGAGATCCGCAACAACCTGCTGAGCAGCGGCATCAACCTGCGCAACGGCGGCACCAGCAGCAACGCGGGCAACCTGCTCAACGTGAGCCTGGCCAGCTTCACCGCGTGGTTCCAGGCGCCGGCGGCGGCGGACTTTCGTCTGCGCGACGGCACGAGTGTCGTGAATCTCGGCGTCACCGCGGCGCAGACCACGGACGACTATTGCGCCAACCGGCGCAACGACGGTCTGCCGGACATCGGAGCGCTCGAATACGACGCGCAGCATCGCTGCCTTACCGACAGCGGCGGTGGTGCGCCGCTGCGGTTGTTCGCCGATGGGTTCGACGGGTGAGATTTGCCGCGCGAGGAGCGCCGCCGGACGTCGGGCGTCACGGCGGCGCGTGACGCTGCAGATCAGAAGCGGAACTCGGTATTGACGCTGAGCGCGTCCGCATCGAAGTCCAGGCCGCTCTTGCCGGCACGATAGTGATCGTAGTTCAGGCCTACGCCGAAGCGTTCGCTGACGTCGTAGCCGACGCCGACGCCGGCATACCAGTCGCTGCCGCTGAATTCGGCGTTCTGCGCGACACCGACAAGGTCCATGTCGGCCTTCCAGTGAAACAGGCCGGCGCGGGCCGACAGATACCAGTTCGGGTTGAGGTTGAAATGGCCGTTGGCGCCGACCGTCCAGCCGGAAAGGTCGATGCCCGAATGCAGCCCGCTGCTGCCGCCTCCGGGCGTGCCGATATAGGCATAGCCGTGGTCGAGCGAACCCAGGTCGGTATAGCCGCCCTCCAGTCCGAAGGCGCCCCAGCGATAGCCGCCGTTGATGCCGAGGGCGACGTCCTTGCCGGAGCCGTCGAAGTCGGAACGGCCGTAGCGGCCGTCGACGAAGAAACCATCGGCGCGTGCCGCGGAAGGAGCGCCGGCCAGCGCGGCGACGGCCACGGCCAACGCAGTCATGATCATCTTGTTCATCGCGTTTCCTATTTTTCCAGTCAGGGAAATTCAACCTCGGCGGGGTGTGCTCCCGCTTGAGGCTGCGCGACTATCGGAGAAACGGGCTGAACCGGACGGGGCACGAAGTCTGAATCGTTGGGCCGGTATTCATGCGGCCGGCCCTGTCGTGTGACGCGTTTGCGGAGGCTTTCTGCGTGCACGCTTCGCAGGGTGCGCAACGTCTGCGTGCGGTGATCGATCGCACCGCCGCGACCGGCAGTGGGCTTCCCGGTCCACCTACTGGAACCCGTTCGCGAAGATCGCATCCGCGCGGCGCTCGTCGGCGCCTATGTCATAAGGCGCGCTGCGCGGCTGCCGGTCGATGTCATCGGTCACCTGGACCAGCGTCTGGCCCGCATCGATCGCCGGGCTGCCGGCCGGCAGATGGCCGTCGGCGCTCAGGCTCAGCGCGGTCTCGAAACTGTGGCTGTCGGCATTCAGCGCGGCGCGCCATTGCGCCAGCGTGCCGCCGTTGTCGATGGGACTGCCGGGACGGCGGTCGACGAATGTGCAGGCGCCGGCGGTGTCGAAGAACGCGTTGTAGTCGGTGCCCGGATTGCCGCTGAGGCCATTGAGTCCGCCGAGATCCTGGGAATAGCGGATGCCGACGCAGTCGCGCCCGCTCTGGATCACGAGGTTGTTGCGCACGAGCGCGCCGACGTTGGCCGGGCGGCCCGCGTCGGGATCGAAGTCCTGCAGCGTGACGCCGTAGTACAGCGCTGCGTGGCCCGACAGCGCCGCGTTGATGATGGTGTTGTTCGCGACCACGGCATTCTGCGAGGCGTACAGGCCGATGCCTGCGTAGTTGGTGTTGCGAACGATGTTGTTGCGCACGATGCCGCGGATCGCTTCGTAGTAGTTCGGGTTGACCGCGATGTCGAAATACTCGGGGCTCGTGTCGAAGCCGACGAGGATGCCGGCCTCGCCCGCGTTCTCGATACGGTTGCGCTGCACGATCGCGTCCGTCGCGCCACCCTTGAAATAGACGCCGGTCGTGGCGGTGTCGTGAATGTAGTTGTCCTCCACCAGCATGTTCGCCGCATTGACGTTGTCGATGCCTTCGGCGTTCATTTCCTCGGGCGGCGTGCCGGGTGGATAGCCGGCGCCGGAGTTGTAGATCTCGTTGCGGCGGATCGTCGCGTTGTTGCTCTTGGGCGTGATCTTGATGACGTCGCGGCCGCTGCCGTGCAGTTTGGAATCCTCGATGATCACGTTCGACGCGCCCGTGCCGCTGGGATTGCCGGGGCGCTCCCAATCGGTCTGCAGGAACACCGCGTAGTAGTAGCCGCCGCTGATTTCCAGGCGCGACAGACGGCTGCCCGAGGCATCCGGATCAATCTGGATGTAGACCGTGTCCTCGACGTTGATCGGACAGGCGATATGCGCCCATTCACCGGGATGGCTGCGCAAGGTCAGCGGCAGGCGCAGGCGCACCTCGATCTCGTTGTATACATTGTTTCCTGCGGGGCCGCGCAAGGTGACGGTGTCGCCGGGCCCGACGATGCCGTTGGTCGGGTCGACCACGTGGGTGACGGTGCGGAACGGCTGCGCGATCGAACCGGTGCCGGTATTGTCGTTGCCGGTCGTGGAGACAAACCACTCGGCGGCGTGCGCGCCGCTGGCGGCGCAGGCTAGCGCGCAGAGGGCGGCATGGCGTCGGATCGATGACATGGGACGTGCTCCTGGTGGCATGAGAGGCGGCCATCAATGAGGCCGATCTGCGAGGGCTTACGCCGTCGCCGCGCCGGACTGACACGGCGCCCCGAACCGTCGATTCACGCACAGTGCCCCCGCCGACTGCCGAACCGGTCGGCGAGAGCCGGGCTGCTAGACTTCGGGCCGAAGACGGATTCCCAGGGGGCGGCGGTGGCCGAACGCGAGGCCGAGGTGACGCAGCTATTGCAGCAGTGGCAGGGGGGCGATGCCGCCTCGCTGGATTCGCTGCTGCCGCTGGTCTATGACGAACTGCGCCGCATAGCGGCGCACGAATTGCGTAGCAACCGCGGCCACGAGACCCTGCAGCCCACCGCGCTGATCAACGACGTCTTCGTGCGCCTGCTCGGCGCGGGCAGCCTCGATATCAGCAATCGCAAACACCTGTATACGACTGCCGCCAAGCTCATGCGCCAGGTCCTCATCGACCGCGCGCGTGCGCAGTTGCGCGACAAGCGCGGCGGCGGGCAGTGGCAGCGCGCGGATTTCATCGAAGCGATGGCGCTGCCCATCGAGCAGAGCACCGACCTGCCAGCGCTGGATCAGGCGCTCGATGCGCTGGCCGGGCTCGACGCGCGAATGGCGCAGATCGTCGAGCTGCGCTATTTCGTCGGCCTCGAAGTCAGCGAGGTTGCGGTGCTGCTCGGCGTGGACGAACGCACCGTCTATCGTGATTGGGCCATGGCGCGTGCGTGGTTGCGCCAGCGGCTCGGCGACTGATGCCGCGCCGCTGTCAGTCTGGCGGCGGTTCCGGCGTAAGCATCCGGGTCAGCCAGCCGACGCCCTTGCCGCCATGAACGCCGCCGACTTCCGTACGTTGCGCGAGGCTTTCCATGCTGTGATCGATCTCGCGCCAGACGCGCGCGAGATGCGCCTCGCCCATCTCGCCACACACGACCCCGCGTTGCACGAGGCCGTACGCGGCCTGCTGGTCAATCTGGCCGAGACCGATCTGCAGGCGCCTCCACCCGATGCGGATGCGGCGCCCGTACAGGTCGGGCCTTACCGGCTGCAGCAGATGCTCGGTAGCGGCGGCATGGGCGAGGTCTACCTGGCCGAGCGCGTCGACGGCGGTTTCGAACAGCGTGTCGCGCTGAAGCTGGTACGCCGCGGCAGTCTTTCGCGCCAGCTGACGCGACGCTTCCTGCGCGAGCGGCAGATTCTCGCGCGGCTGGAGCATCCGAACATCGCGCGCCTGCTCGATGGCGGCTTCACGGCGACGGGACAGCCGTGGCTTGCAATGGAATACGTCGCTGGCGAAACCATCGCGGCCTATGCGAGCCAGCAGAAGCTTGGACTCGATGCGCGAGTCGCGCTGGTCGCGCGCGTCGCGACAGCCGTCGCCTATGCGCAGCGCAACCTCGTCGTACACCGCGACATCAAGCCGGCGAACGTCCTCGTCGGCGCCGATGGTGAACCCAAGCTGCTCGACTTCGGTATCGCCAAGCTGCTCGACGACAGTACCGACGACCAGACACGCACGGCGCTGCGAGCGATGACGACACGCTACGCGGCGCCGGAACAGATCGCCGGCGAACGCACGACCACCGCTACCGATGTCCATGCGCTGGGCGTGCTGCTGTTCGAATTGACCAGTGGCCGTTCGCCATACGCGTTGGCCGAAGCTGGCGCCAGCGACTGGGCCTCGGCCATCCTTCGTGAGCCGCCACGCACGCTGGCGCAAGCCTGCATCGTCGACTACGCCACTCGCGAGCGCCGGCGGATGGGCGGCGGGCTGGAGCGCATTGTGCAGAAAGCGCTCGCGAAGGCGCCGGCGCAGCGCTACGCGGGCGCGGCTGCACTGGCCGACGATCTCGACGACTGGCTGGCGCAGCGAGCGCTGCGCAGCGGCATCGGCGGCGCCCGCGAACAGACACGGCAGCTGCTCGCGCGCTACCGCTGGCCGCTGATCGTCGCGGCGGCGACGATGCTCGCGCTCGGTGCAGGCGCGATCGTTGCCTTGCGCCAGGCACGCGTCGCGGCGGAGCAGGCGCGTGTCGCGCGGGCCCACCTGGAGGCCATGCTCGGCGTGCTCGGCGCGGCCAATCCGCACTACTACGCCGGACGCGATCCGCACGCGAGTGAGTTCCTGCGCACCGCCGCGGACACGCTGCAGCGCGAGCGTGCCGACGATCCCGCGCTGCTGCAGCGTGCGCTCAGCGAGATCGGCCACGGCCTGATCAATCTGAGCAAGCCGCACGAAGCCGAGGTCGTGCTGCGGGCTGCCGCCGTGCAACTCGAGCGCGACACGAGCGCGACTGCGGCCGGAAAGCTCGGCACCTACAAGCTGCTGGCGGCGGTGCAGGACGAGCCGCGCTACCGCGACGGCCTGCGCGCGACGGCCGATCGTATCGAGGCGCTGGCCGCCGAGGTGGACGCGGCTGTCGCGCTCGATGCAATTGGCGGCGTCGCCGGTTCGCTCGGCAAGCTCGGTGAATTCGAACGGGCTGCGCGGCTGTTCGACCGCGGTGACGCGTTGCTGCCGCAAGCCGGAAGCATGCGTCCCGGCGCGGTCGAGAACTATTGGCGCCAGCGTGGCTGGACCGCGTTGCGCGCGTTCGAACTCGACCGGGCGCGCATGTCGTTCACGCAGGGACTCGCGCAGATCGACGCGGCGCCACAGGCGTTTTCGCCAATGCGCCGCGCCGAAGCGGAAAGACTGCTGGCCGAAACGCTGTTGGCGCAGTCCGATGCCGCGGCCGCGCAGACGCATCTGGCGGCGGCGCAGACGACCTATTACGCAGAATACCCGGCTGACCACCTCGAGCGTGCCGTGTTCGATCTTCTGAAAGCCCGCCTGCTGCTGCTCCAGGGGGATACCGCGGCAGCGCAGGCGGCCGCAGCGATGGCAGTGCAGGTGCTCGATCGTTCGCAGCCTGCTGGCAAGGACCTGCTGACGCGCCACTGGCTGCTCGCCGACATCGCTGCGAAGCGCGGCGATTGCGCGGCGGCGGACGCGGGCATGGCTGCGGCGATGGACGTGCTCGCGGCGTTGGAGCCACCGCTGCCGCGCGATCATGCGCTGGCCGATGCGGCGGCACGCCGGATCGCGGCGGCCTGCCCGGCGAAGTGAATGCGCGGGTGGTGCCGCTCGGTTCAGTGAATCGAAGCCGTTCGAAAAATCGCCTCGACCGTCATGCCAGCGTGCAGGACGCCGGGTCTCAAGTGTCTAGCGCGACGCGTCCGCGCAGCGAGTTCGTCATTGCGTCGGTGATCAGCACGTCGACGAACTGGCCGACCATGCGCGCGTCGCCCGGGAAGTTCACGTAGCGCATGTTCTCGGTTCGGCCGGTCATCTCGTTCGCACTCTTGCGGCTGACCCCTTCGACGAGCACGATCTGGCGCGTACCGACCATCGCCTGGCTGATGCGGTTAGCGTTCGCGGTGACCGCCGCCTGCAGGCGCTGCAGGCGCCCGTGCTTGATTTCGGCGCTGGTGTCGTCCTCGAGATTCGCCGCCGGCGTGCCCGGACGCTTGGAATACACAAAGCTGAAGCTCTGGTCGAAACCGACGTCGTCGATCAGTTTCATGGTCTTGTCGAAATCCGCATCCGTCTCGCCCGGGAAACCGACGATGAAATCCGAGGAGATCGAAATGTCCGGACGCACCGCGCGCAGCTTGCGGATCTTCTGTTTGAACTCCAGCGCCGTATAACCGCGCTTCATCGCCGCGAGCACGCGATCCGAACCGGCCTGCACCGGCAGGTGCAGGTAATTGGCGAGCTTGGGCACGCTGGCGTAGGCCTCGACCAGCGAGTCGGAGAATTCAAGCGGGTGCGAGGTCGTGAAGCGGATGCGCCCGATGCCGTCGAGCTGGGCGATCGCATGGATCAGCAAGGCCAGGTCGGCGACGCCGCCGTCGTAGAGCGGGCCACGATAGGCGTTGACGTTCTGGCCGAGCAGATTGACCTCGCGCACGCCCTGGTCGGCGAGTGCCGAGACTTCCGCGATGACATCGTCGAACGGGCGGCTGACTTCGTCGCCGCGGGTATACGGCACGACACAGAACGTGCAGTACTTCGAGCAGCCTTCCATGATCGACACGAAGGCGCTGGGACCCTCGGCGCGGGGTTCGGGCAACTTGTCGAACTTTTCGATTTCAGGAAAGGAGATGTCGACCTGCGGCTTGCCGGTGCGGCGCCGGGCTTCGATCATCTCGGGCAGGCGGTGCAGGGTCTGTGGGCCGAACACGAGGTCGACGAATGGCGCGCGCTTGACGATGGCTTCGCCTTCCTGCGAGGCGACGCAGCCGCCGACGCCGATGACGACATTGCCGTTGGCTTTCTTCAGCTCACGCCAGCGGCCGAGTTGAGAGAACACTTTCTCCTGCGCCTTCTCGCGGATGGAGCAGGTATTGATGAGGATGACATCGGCCTCGGACTCGTCCTGGGTCAGCTCCAGGCCGTGGGCAGCGCCCAGCACATCGGCCATTTTGGACGAGTCGTACTCGTTCATCTGGCAACCGTGGGTCTTTATGAACAGCTTGCCGGGCATGGGGCGAAACCAAAAAAGCGAATGGACTCGGCAGTTTACGCAGGTTGACCGGCGCTCGCCAGCGGGTAGGGAACCGCCGCCGATCGCTGTGGTCTTGGAATTTCGCGTTTCCTGTCAGAAACTTGGGCCCAAGAGTTGGGGAGTTCATGAAGTCACCTTCGCGCCACCGCCACATTCGCTGGCTGGTCGCCCTGGTCCTCGCGGGCCTGGGGACGCCCGCCTTTGCGGGCGGTCTGTACCGCTGCAGCGGCAACAAGGGCGAGCTTGCCTATACCAACAAGCCGTCCGGTTACGCGAACTGCGTGCAGGTCGCGAGCTATGTTGAAAGCAAGGCCAAGCCGGTCACGGCGGCGACGGCGCCGGATATCTCCAAGCCCACGTTTTCCGTCGAGGCGGCCCGTCCGCAACAGCCGGTGGCAGCGACTGCCGCCGCGGCCACGCCGGTCACCGCCACGCCGGCGTCGGGACAATGGCAATACAGCGAAGGCAACGTTGCCGCCGCGGCGCCCGCGGTGAAGACGGAAACGCCCAAGGTGCTGCGCGGCGCGGTGTACAAGATCAGCAAAAGCAACGGAATCACCGAATATACGAATATCCGTCCGGCCGGCAAGCGCTACCAGGTGCTGTTCACATACATCTCGACCTGCTTTGCCTGCGACGTGCGTTCGACGGTCAATTTCGCGTCGACCAAACTCAATCGCGATGCGTTCCGCGCCGAGATCGCCGCCGCTGCGCTGGAGTTCGGCGTTGACGAGGCGCTGCTGCGCGCGGTCGTGCACGCCGAGTCGGCATTCAATCCGAACGCGCTGTCGAACAAGGGCGCGCAGGGCCTGATGCAGCTGATGCCCGGCACCGCCGACGATCTCGGCGTCGACAACCCGTTCGATGCGACGCAGAACATTCGCGGCGGCGCCCAGTACCTGGCGCAGCAGTTGAAGAGCTTCCAGGGCGACGAGAAGCTGGCGATGGCCGCGTACAACGCAGGCCCGGGCAACGTCACCAAATACGGCGGCGTACCGCCGTTCGACGAGACCCAGGTCTATGTCACGCGTGTGTCGACGCTGCGCGATCGCTATCGCACGTCGAACTGATCGCGGATGACCTGCGATTGCGCGTTGCGTCTGCACGACGCGCGCGATCGACGTCGCGATCAGCCGTTCGGAATCTGGATCCGGTTCAGCACCGGCCGCTGCACGAGTTCGGCATCGGCCTCGAAGGCGATGCCGGCGCGCAGGCCCGAAACATGGACCTTGCTGCCCGGCGCGAGCGCCGCCTCGCGCTTGCGCAGTTCGAGCGGATCGTCGATTTCCTCACCGTCGAAACTGAGCAGCACGTCGCCGACCTGCAACCCGGCTTGCATGGCCGGGCTTTGCGGATAGACCGCGAGCACCTGGGCGCCGCGTGCGACGCTGGCCAGGTTGGCATTGGCCGTGATCGGCATGCGCCCGTATTCCACGCCAAGCCAACCGCGCACGACCACGCCCTTGGCCACGATCTCGTCGAGCACGCCCTTGGCGGTGGCGACGGGGATTGCGAAGCCAATGCCTTCGGCGAGCTGGCGCTGCGGCACGTTCGCCGTGTTGATGCCGACGAGTTCGCCGCGCGCGTTGACCAGCGCACCGCCCGAGTTGCCCGAATTGATGGCTGCGTCGGTCTGGATGAACTCCTCGTATGCCCATTGGTCGAGCTGGCGGCCTATCGCGCTGGCGATTCCCATCGTTACCGTCTTGCCGAGGCCGATGGGATTGCCGATCGCGAGCACCACGTCGCCGACGTTCACCGGCGGCGCCTCGTCCAGCTTCATGGTCGGCAGGTCGCCAGCGTCGATCTTGAGCACGGCCAGGTCGGTGTCCTCGTCGCCGCCGACCAGGCGCGCGGTCGCGATGCGGCCATCGTAGAGCAGCACCTGGATGTCGTTGGAGCGCGCGATGACGTGGTTGTTGGTCAGCACGTACCCATCGGCGCTGACGATCACGCCCGAGCCGAGACTCTGTTCGCGCCGGTAGGCCGGCGGTCCGACGCTGATGCCGCCGAACATGCGCTGGGTCACCGGATCGACCGAGACCAGGCGGCGCTGCGCCGCGACCACTTTGTTTGCGTAGATGTTGACGACCGCGGGAGCCGCACGCGCGACCGCGTCGGCGTAGGAAACCGGCCCGGTACCGAGACCGCTGTCGCTAACCACGGGAGGCAGGTGGGAGGGGGCGGAGGTCGCGATGGTGGCCGGCGTCGCGCTCTCGCCGCGCAGGCGGGTCGCTGCGTCGGGCCACAGTCGTGTGACGATAAAGGCGATGGCCAGGCCGAGGGTAGCGAATTGCAGCACGAAGGCGAGCGTGCGGAACGCGGGTTTCATGGGTTGTCCAAGGGGGGCACGGCCATGTTGCAACGTGCTGAAGCGGGCGGCAGGTTTGATTGTGCGCTGCCGGTTCAGTCGCTAAACTAACACGATTTTTGGGGTCAGCCGTCACGCAAGCCGGTGATCCGGCAGCGGGCTTTGTCTTCAGCGGGACACGCAGCGACGGTCGGCGCGGACAGCAGTCCGCGGCCGTCACGGCATTGCGGCAACCCCTGCAGCCGGCCGCGACGGCCCCGAACGTATTCTCAGTATTGAAACCGGAGACCCGGATGGCGAACGAAGGCGTCAATCATGGCCGCCGACGGTTCCTCACGGCCACGACTGTAGTCGTCGGCGGTGCAGGTGCCCTCGCAGCGGCAGTGCCATTCATCAAGAGCTGGCTGCCCAGTGCGAAGGCGAAGTCCGCCGGCGCGCCGGTGCAGCAGGACATCAGCAAGATCGAAGTCGGCCAGATGGTCATCACCGAGTGGCGCGGCCAGCCGGTGTGGATAGTGCGACGCTCGCCGGAGCAGGTTGGCGCGCTGGCTTCGCTGAACGCGCGTTTGCGCGATCCGGATTCCAAGAACGAGGACCAGCAGCCCAAGTACGCGCAGAACGCGTACCGCTCCATCAAGGAGGAGTGGCTGGTCATGATCGGCGTCTGCACCCACCTGGGTTGCTCGCCGAAATTCCATGGCGAGATCAAGCCAGAACCGTTCGACGCGGACTGGAAGGGCGGCTTCTTCTGCCCCTGCCACAAGTCGCGTTTCGATATGGCCGGGCGCGTGTTCGAAGGTGTGCCGGCGCCGACCAACCTCAAGGTGCCCGACTACCACTTCGCTGACGACAAAACGCTGGTCATCGGCATCAAGCCGGAAGGAGCCGCGTAATGTTGCCCGACCGCATCAATCGCGCCGTGACAGGCGTCCAGGAATGGTTCAACTACCGCGCCGCGGCTTTCGGTCCGATGTACCGCAAGCACATGTCGGAATACTGGGCGCCGAAGAACTTCAACATCTGGTACTACTTCGGCTCTCTCGCGCTGCTCGTGCTGGTCAACCAGATCCTGACCGGCATCTTCCTGACCATGCACTTCAAGCCCAGCGCCGCGGAATTCGCACCGGGCATCTCGCAGGCGTTCGCGTCGGTCGAACTGACCATCATGCGCGACGTCGAGTGGGGCTGGCTGATCCGCTACATGCACTCCACTGGTGCGTCGGCGTTCTTCATCGTGGTTTACCTGCACATGTTCCGCGGCCTGCTCTACGGTTCGGCGCAGAAGCCGCGCGAACTCGTGTGGCTGCTCGGCATGCTGATCTACCTCGTTCTGATGGCGGAAGCCTTCATGGGCTACGTGCTGCCCTGGGGCCAGATGTCGTTCTGGGGCGCCAAGGTCATCATCTCGCTGTTCGGTGCGATTCCCATGATCGGCGACTCGCTGGTCGAGTGGATCATGGGTGACTACCTGCCGGCCGATGCCACGCTCAATCGATTCTTCGCGCTGCACGTCATCGCACTTCCGCTGGTGTTGCTGCTGCTCGTGGTGCTGCACCTGGCTGCGCTGCATGAAGTCGGTTCCAACAATCCCGAAGGGATCGACATCAAGAAGCACAAGGATGCCAGCGGCAAGCCGCTCGACGGCATCGCCTTCCATCCGTACTACACCGTGAAGGACCTGTTCGGCGCCGGCTTCTTCCTGACCATCTGCGCATTCGTGCTGTTCTTCGAGCCGACCTTCGGCGGCTGGTTCCTCGAACACGACAACTTCATCGCGGCCGACAAGCTGGTCACGCCCGCGCACATCAAACCCGTGTGGTACTACACGCCGTACTACGCCATGTTGCGCGTGGTGCCGGACAAGCTGCTCGGCGTGCTCGTGATGTTCGGCGCGATCATCGTGCTGTTCTTCGTGCCGTGGCTGGATCGCAGCCGGGTCAGGTCCTACCGCTACCGCGGCTGGATCTCGAAGATTGCGCTCGGCCTGTTCGCGCTGTCGTTCGTGTGGCTCGGCAAGATCGGCGCCGGCCCCGGCACGGACCAGATCGAAACCTATGTCGGCCGCGTGCTGACCTTCATCTACTTCGCGTTCTTCATCACCATGCCGATATGGTCGAAGATCGATTCCACCAAGCCTGTACCGGAGCGGGTGCCCGCGCATGATTAAGAACGCCATGACCAAGCTGGGTCTGTCGCTGGCCGTTGCGTTGACCTCGATCGCGCCAGCAGCCGTAGCCAGCAGCGGCGGCGACAAGCTGCCGCCAGCGGGTACCCGTGTGGACAACATTGCGTCCGTGCAGCGCGGCGCAAAGCTGTTCTTCAACTACTGCGTAGGCTGCCATTCGCTGCAGTTCGTGCGCTATTCGCGTCTTTCTGAAGATCTGGGGCTGACCGAAGATCAGGTCGTGCAGAACCTCGCCTCCTTCACCGGGGGCAAGATCGGTGACACGGTGGTCTCGTCGATGCCGGCCGCCGATGCGCAGGCCTGGTTCGGCAAGGCGCCGCCGGACCTGTCGCTGGAAGGCCGCTCCAAGGGCCCGGACTGGATCTACAACTATCTGAAGTCGTTCTACGTCGATCATTCGCGTCCGCTGGGCTGGAACAACACCCTGTTCCCGGGCGCGTCGATGCCGAATGTGCTGTGGGAAATGCAAGGTCTTTCGCACGCGACCTTCGAGCCCAAGGAAAAGAAGCAGGAAAGCTGCAGCGGCGATACCGGCGGCTGCAAGAACGGCGTTCATGTGGTCGAGCATTGCAAGGCGGGAACGACCGAGATCGACGGCAAGTGTCTGGTGCATCTCGAAGTCGCCACGCCGGGCACGCAGAACGCGCAGCAATTCGACGAGACCGTGCGCGACCTGACCGTGTTCCTGCAGTACGCAGCTGAGCCGGCCGCGCTCCAGCGTCAGAAACTCGGCGCCTGGGTCGTGTTGTATCTGGCCTTCTTCACCTTCCTGGCCTGGCTGCTGAAGAAAGAGTACTGGAAGGACGTGCATTGAGTATCGCGGCACGGCGGGCCTGCCCGCGGTGCCGGCGGTTCTCTGGCAGCTAGGCGAATTCCCGGGCGCGTAGTAGATTCGGGGCAGGCGGCCAGGGGCGGTCGCCGCACCGTGTCAGGGGAGAGGCATGGCCTTGAGCACCCGTTCGCGCACGATCCTAACCTTGTATTCGGCCCGCGATAGCGTTCATTGCCATCGCATCCGCCTGATCCTGGCAGCCAAAGGCGTCAGCTACGATCTGGTCCTGGTCGATCCGGCCAAGCCGCCGGAAGATCTGATTGACCTGAATCCGACGCAGAGCCTGCCGACCCTGGTCGACCGCGACCTGGTGCTCTACGAAACGTCGGTGGTCGCCGAGTACCTGGACGAACGTTATCCGCATCCACCGCTGATGCCGATCGACCCGCTGTCACGCGCCCGCCTGCGTCTGGCGATTGTGCGGATGGAGCGCGACTGGTTGCCGCTGGCCGAACAATGCGCAGGGAGCGGCAAGAACTCCGAGGCTGCGCGCAAACGGTTGCGCGAAGCACTCATGGGTTCGCTGCCGCTGTTCAAGGCAGCGAAATTCTTCCTCAATCCGGAAATGAGCTTGGCTGATTGTGCGCTGGCGCCGCTGATCTGGCGTTTGCAGAGCCTGGGCGTGAGTCTCCCGCGAGAAGCGCAGGCGATTCATGACTACGGCGATCGCATTTTCCGCAATCCGGGCTTTACCCGCAGCCTGACCCCAGACGAGAAATTGTTGCGTGACTGATAACGACGCCGGCACGGCCGGCATGACTTCGAACCGCCCATATCTGGTGCGCGCGATCCACGAGTGGATCGGCGACAACAGCCTTACGCCTTACCTGCTCGTCGACGCGGCCTGGCCTGGCGTGATCGTCCCGCCGCAAGCGGCCAAGGATGGTCGCGTCGTGTTGAACATCGCGCCGCGTGCGGTAGCCGGACTCGATATCGGCAAGGACTGGATCAGCTTCAACGCGCGCTTCGGCGGCGTCAGCTATCGCGTGGAAGTTCCGCTCGGTGCGGTGTTGGCGATCTACGCGCAGGAAAACGGCCAGGGAATGATGTTCCCCGCCGAGGACACGCCCAGCGCGCCACCACCGGCCAACAGCGAATCCGAGGCGCCGACCAAGAAGGGCGGCCATCTGCGCGTCATCAAATAGGCGTGCGTGGCGTGACACCGGCCAATGATGAAGCATTGAACAACGCCTCAATGCAGGCGCTCGACCCCGGCAAGGGCGACATCTTCGCGGCGCAGCGGCAGGCTGAAATTTTCCAGCCGTTCGCCGTCGAACTGCAGGCTACCGGGATGCCGGTTCGTGCCGTCCGTGCTGACCTCGAAACTATAGTGCCGGCGTAGCCCCAGGCCGCCGGAACGCAGGCGCACCAGAGCCAGACGGCGCAAATTGACGGACTGATCCAGGAACTGAACACCGGCGCGGGCGCACAGTTCGCGGCTGGCGCTTACGGCACGGTCGCGGGCGCGCAGGGCCGCCTGCCACAGCAGCGCGCAGGTGCCGACGATGACAAGTAACAGCATGGCTTCGATCATCGCGCCAGTGTGGTGCCGCCGCCGGGGAATCTCAACATCCCCCGGTGTGCCGAGCTCATCGCGGTCGGCGTGCGTAGCAGGACACGTCCACGCCGGGGCCACAGTCCTTACAATGTCGGCGCAGCTGGATTCGCCAAGTACAGGGGAGTGCGAAGGCCGTGATCGAAATACCCGGATATCAGATTAAACGAGAGATCGGCCAGGGTGGTATGGCCAGCGTCCACCTGGCGGTGCAGACCTCGTTGGAGCGCCAGGTCGCACTCAAGGTGATGTCGTCCGCGCTGGCCACCGATCCCACGTTCACGCGCCGCTTCCTGCAGGAAGCGCGCACGTTGGCCTCGCTCGCGCACGCCAATATCGTGCAGGTGTTCGATGTCGGAGTGACGCCGAATCAGCTGCATTATTTCTCGATGCAGTACCTGCCCGGCGGTGATTTCGTCGCCCGCGTGCAGCGTGGGCTGGATGAGGCCGAGCTCAAGCGCGTGCTGGTCGGGGTGGCGAAGGCTCTGACCTATGCGCACGAGCGAGGTTACGTGCATCGCGATGTCGCGCCCGGCAACATCCTGTTCGATTCTGCCGACAATCCGGTCCTGACCGATTTCGGCATCGCGCTGGCGGCAAGCCAGTCTGCGCGCATCACCAGTACCGGCTTTTCGGTCGGCACCAGTCACTACATGAGTCCGGAACAGGCGCGCGGCGGCGAAATCGACGCGCGCTCGGATCTCTACAGCCTCGGCGTGCTGTGCTGGTACGGCTTGGCCGGAAAGCCGCCATTCGACGGCAATGACGGGTTTGCCGTGGCCTACGCGCACGTGTTCGAGCCGATCCCGCGCCTGCCGGCCGAGCAGGCGCACTGGCAGGATTTCATTGACCACTGCCTGGCCAAGGATCCGAAGGACCGCTATGCCGACGCGAGCGGAGCCCTTGCAGCAATCGACGCTGTGCCGGTGGCCGCACGCGCCAGAAACGGTGACAGCGCTGTGCGGCCGGCTGAACCGGTGGCGTCGAAGCCGGCGGCGGCCACGGTCGCGCTGACGCGCCCGGACGGGGTCAGGATCGCACCGACGAAACCGGCACCGGCTGCGAAGCCCGCGCCGCCCAAGCCACCCGCGGCGAAGCCACCCGCTGCGACAGCGGCCGGCCCGGCCGGGCGCAGCGGTGGTGGGCTATGGCTGGGCATAGCCGCCGTCGGCGTGGTCGGTGCTGCCGCGCTCGGCGGCTATGTCTGGTTTACCTCGAAGTCGCCGTCACCTGTCGTGCCGGCCAACGTGGCAGTCAGCACGCCGGCAACTACGCCGCCGCCGCCGCCGGCCGTGCCGCCGCCGACGTCTGTGCCGCCGCTGGTGGTGGAAACGCCTGCGCCCGTGGCGAGCAGCGAAACGCCGGCAGTTGCCAGCGGTGCGGATACCGCAATCGACGCGCTCGCGTCGGTCCCGCCGGAAACGCTGCCGGGCGCTGACGATCTCGCCGTACCGGGTGATCTGGAGGCGCAGACCGGCCCGACGCCGCTGCTCATGGACGACGGCACGCCGGGCAACCTCGCCCAAGTGCCGACGGTCGAGGATCCGGTATTGAAACTCGTGCGTCTCGGCCGCGGGGACCTTGCCGCGCAGCGCTATTCGACGCCACCGAACCAGAACGCGGTGGATCGCTTCAAGCTCGCGCTGCGCATCGATGCGCGCGACAAGGGGGCGAAGCAGGGCCTGGTCGACACTGCCAAGGCCTACATCACGCTCGGCAACAAGGCGCAGTCGCTCGGCGATCTTGCCGGCATGAAGACCAATTTCGACAAGGCGCTCGAACTCGCAGCGCTCGTGCCGGCCGAAGGCAGGCCGGTAGTGGACGAAGTCCGCCAGCGCCGCAGCAGCCTTGCCGGCCCGCTGCTCGAGGATGCGCGCAAGGCCGCCGCTGAATGGGACAAGGTGGCCGCCAAGGCGGCCTACGACAAGGCTCTGCTGATCGACCCGAACAATGCCGTCGCGCAGGAAGGCCTGCGTAAGCTGCCGTCGATAGGTAGCGCCGGGTTCGTGTTCCGCGACAAGCTCGACGACGGCGGCCAGGGCCCGGAGCTGATCGTGCTGCCGGGCAACCGCGTTGCGGTCGGCCGCTATGAGGTCACGCGCGCCGAATTCCGCCGCTACTGGAGCGCCGGCGGCGCCAAAGGCGCGAAGGAAGTGTCCTGTCGTGATCGCGAATCGGTGTTTCGCAGTTCCAGGAAGCGCGGCTGGCAGAACCCGGACATCGAGCAGGATGATGCGCATCCGGCGGTCTGTGTCAGCTTCGACCAGGCCCAGGGTTACGTACGCTGGCTGTCGCAACGCAGCGGGAAGACCTACCGCCTGATGACGTCGGCCGAGTTCGACAGTCTCGCGCGCGAGGCCAACGGCGGCGGCTGCTCGTCGGCCAATCTCGCTGACCAGGCATTCAACAAGGCGTTCGATTCGCGCGCCGGCGCGTCTTGCGACGACGGTTTTGCCGGCACAGCGCCGGTCGGTCGCTTCGGCGCCAGCGCATCCGGTGTCTACGACATCGACGGCAACGTACGCGAATGGGTGGCCGAGCGCCGCGGCCGCGGCCGCGCCTGGCTCTCGCCGACGGACAAGGAAGGCGTGGATGCTACCGAAAGTGTCGGCGCAGACGTATCGCTGAACAGTCTCGGCCTTCGTGTCGTGCGCGAAGTCGATCCGAAGTGAGGCGGCGTTTTCACACCGGCCGTGTCGCAAGGCGCGTCGGGGCGACGGCCGCTGGAAGCGGGCTTGTCCCTTTCGACCGCGAAGGCGGTTTTTTCGGTAATTTCGGGATTTGTTGCATCGCTTGCGCGGGGTCACGGGCGCCGCCTAAGCTGTCGGCGATAGCGCGCCCTGGGGAGCAGGGCGGGTACTCACTACGATCAAGGGGCAGGATCGAATGAAGCTGATTTTTCCGAACGGCGAGCATGAGCCGGTTACCCTGGGCGAAGGCATCACCGCCATTGGTACGGCGGCGGAATGTCCGGTCGTCCTGGCGGCGCCGGGCATCGCGCTGCGGCACGCGGAAGTGCACCTGCGCAACGGGCAGGCGCTGGTACGCGTACCGGATCCGCGCAACGTCGTCGTGCTGAATGGACGCCAGGTCACGTCCGATACCGCGCTGAAGCCCGGCGACCTGCTGCTCTTTGCCAAGATCGGCTGTCAGGTCATGGCTGCGCCGGAAAAAGCTGCGCCGCCTCCTGCCGCCAAGCCCGCGGTGAGCGACGAGAACGACGGCCGCACACGCATCCGCCAGGCGCTGCCGAAGTTCATGCTGCGTGGGGTATCCGGTTCGACCTTCGGCAAGACCTACGCGCTGGTCGGCACGATGACCATCGGCCGCCAGCAGGACTGCGACATCAGCCTGCCCGGTGATGAAATCTCGCGCCACCACGCGCGCGTGCAGGTGCTGCCCGACGGCGTCATGGTCGAGGACATGGGCTCGGCCAACGGCACCTTCATCAATGACAAGCGCGTGCACAGCGGCGTGCTCAAGCCCGGCGAGGAATTGCGCCTGGACACGGTGCGTTTTCTGCTGATGTCGCCCGGCATGGATACGAGCAAGCCCGCGGCAACGCCAGCGCCAGCCGCGGCGCCGGCCAGGAGCGGTCCCGGAGCGGGAGTCTGGATCGCAATCGCGGTGGTCGTCATTGTCATCGCGGCCGGGGCGGCGAAGCTGGCCGGTCTGTTCTGATCGGACGCGGCGGCGCAGGCTCGTGCCGCGCTGCCGCCGCCGGCCGTTCCGCCAACACCGTTGTGTTAATCGTAGCGCCGGTGTCGTCCGCTCGATGCGTGGGCTTCGTGGCCACGACCGCACCGAAACGTCACGACGTTTTCAGCTTCACTCGCATCGACAGATCGATCGCGCGAACGTGCTTGGTCAGCGCGCCGACCGAGATGAAATCGACACCGCTGGCGGCAATGGTCTTGAGGCGCGACAGGTCCACGCCGCCAGACACCTCGATTTCCGCACGCCCATCCACATGCGCCACGGCGCGGCCGAGATCGGCGTCGGAGAATTCGTCGAGCATGACGCGGTCCACGCCGGCGATCAGCGCTTCGTCCAGCTCGGCGAAATTCTCGACTTCCACTTCGAGCAGCAGTTGCGGGTGGTAGGCACGTGCCGTGCGCACTGCCGCGGACAGTGAGCCGGCCGCGGCGATATGGTTTTCCTTGATCAGCATCGCGTCGAACAGGCCGATTCGATGATTGCTGCCGCCGCCGCAGCGCACGGCGTACTTCTGCGCGATGCGCAAGCCCGGCAGCGTCTTGCGTGTATCGAGGATGCGGGTGCGCGTAGCCCTGACGGCGGCGACATGCGCCGCGGTGACCGTCGCCGTGGCCGATAGCGTCTGCACGAAGTTCAGCGCGCAGCGTTCGGCCGAAACCAATGCGCGCGCATTGCCGCGCATTTCCACGAAGATCTGGCCGGGATCGAGACGGTCGCCATCTGCTGCGTGCCAGGTGATGACCATGTCGGGATCGAGCTCGCGAAAGCAGGCCTCGAACCAACCCTGACCGCAAAGCACGGCGGCTTCGCGCGTGATCACGTAAGCCTGTGCCATCGATTCGGCCGGCAGCAGATCAGCGGTTGCATCGCCCGGACCCAGGTCTTCGGCCAAGGCACGACGCACGTCGGCCAGAATCAGCGCCGCATCCGGCGGGTCGAATCGCATGTGCGCGTCCTGCGGTATCCCGCGGTCAATGAGGTGTTGCGACGATGGCATTCGCTGCAGCAGCGGCGGGCGCCATCTTCGCCGCGTGCGTGCTCTTGAGCCGCTCGACGATCGCGTCGAGCGCGCGGTCGAACAGCGGAACCTCTTCGAGCACCGTGACGCGTGCTTCGGCGAGATCGCTGGCGAGCTGCACCAGCGTGCGATCGGCAACTTTGAGCCCTTTGCGATTCACGAACAGGTATTTGGAACTGATCGGGCTGATCCACGAAAGTTTGGCACGCTCTTTCGCCCCCTGTTCATCGAGGAACTCGATCCAGGTGCCAACCTTGAGTTCACGTACCGCGGCGATCCAACGTTCCTCCACCGAATCCAGTGGCGCAGCTGCCGGCTCTTCCTCGGCGATCACACTCATGACCGAATCGCCGACTTCCTGGCTGGCAGCAGGCAGGGGGTCGGTGAGTTCCAGCTCGGGCGCTTCGGTCACCGCAGTCGGCGCAGCTGGCTGCAGCAGCGACTGGTACAGCACATTGAGCTGCTGCATCAGCCGGCGCACGTCGGTTTCGTCGAAGGCGACCGTGGCAAGGCCGTGGCGCAACGTTTTCTCGAGCTGCGGCAGTACCGCGGCCAGGCGCTCGCGTTCGGCACCGTTCTGCTTGGGCTGCACGCTCCAGACCAGTTCGTCGGCGAAGCGCAGCGCATGGCGCCATTCGTCGGAGCTGTCACCCTGGCGCAGCAGCACCAGCACGAGGTAGTTGGCCCAGGGGCGAGAGAGCAGGTTGCGGATCATCTCCGGCATGGTCCGGCTCTCGATCCGCAGCATGATCTCGCGCGCCGCCGTGCGGCGCGCATCAAGCAGCTTTTCGCGGCCGCGCGTCGCTTCGCCCGCCCGCTGCTCGGCCAGATCGGCACGGCGCTTGTTGGTGTCGGCGAAGGCTTCGAAATCCACTCTCAGGCGATCGAATATGCCCAGATCATCCTCGAAGTCCTTGAGCAGTGACTCGACGATTTCCTTGACCTTGCCGTAGAGGCGGTGGTCGCGATCCGAGTCCTCGGACCAGCCCACACAGGCCTGGGCGAGACTGTCCAGCAGAACGCGGGCCGGATGCGTTCGGCGCGCGAACAGGTGCTTGTCGAGCAGGGCCACCTTGAGGAACGGAATCTGCAGACGGCCCAGCATGGCCTGCATCTGCGCCGGCAGGTTGCGATCCTGCAGGATGTATTCGAACAGCATGCCGACGAGATCGATGGTGTCTTCGTCGGCTCCGGACACGTTCGCGCCGTTTTCGCCACGCAGCTTTCCGGCCTGTCCGAGCAGTTCCTCCTTGATCCGCAGCGCGACCTGGGCCGACTCCGCAGCGCTCTGCACGCTCAGCGACTGGTTCTGGAGGATGGACAGTGCTGACAGGAGTTCGCCTGCGTTGAGCGGCACCACGTTCGGGTTGTAGGTGGCCGGTGCGTAGTTGCCGGCGCCGCCGCCGTCGCTGCCATCGCCGCGTCGCGTCGACAGCAACGCGCGCAGCGAGCTGTACAGGTTCGCCTGCAGCTCGGCCGCCGCCGCGTCCACGGGAAGATAGCCGGCGGCGGTCTCGGTCTGTTCCAGCCCCGGGATGTTCGCGGGTGCCGTTTCGCCCGGACGCAGGGGCGCAGCAGGCATTGGGCTGCCGGGACGACGCGCGACGGTGGCGCGCATCTGCGGCAAGACGCCCGCATGAACGAGCAGGGCATTGAGTTCGTCATAGAACTGGTCGAGCCCGCCCATTACATAGCGGTCGAACAATTTGTAGATGATGAGCCGCACCGGCAACTCGACTTCGAGTTCGCTACTGGCGAGGCGAAAAGCCTGGCCGACCGCGGCGGGACCGACCGGACTGTTGGTGTCCTCCACACGCTGGTTACTGATGTGCGACACGCGCTGGTTGATCGCGAACAGCACGCGCTGTAGCCGGTTCTCGGTCTTCGCCACCATGCTGGCTACGGCCAGCGATTCTTCGAGTTCGGTATTTTCGACCAGGGACAATGACATTTCGCCATTGCTGTTTTCCGGCTTGGCTGCGATACCGCGTCCGGCGAGGAAGTCCACGAACTGACGTGCGAGCTGTTCCTGGAAACGCGCCTCGATCTGCTGACGCTTCTTGCGAACTTCGCGCATGCCGTCGAAATACTGCGCCTGCACCGCGTTGTTGTCGGCCTTGCTCGCCAGATCGAACAGGGCGTCATCGGCGTTCTCGAACAACGTCGTGGCGAGCGCCGTCAGCCGCTTGAGCGCATGCGCGCGCATCTGCGACAAGGCTTCCGCGGGCTTCTCGCCTAAGGTCGCGGCTGCGCTGCGCTGGTTCAGATCGACTACTTTCGGGTTGTTGTCGTTAGCGCTCATAGGCCGCATGGAAATACAGGCTCGGCGATTCGGCGAAAATCAGGAATGCATCACAAGACAGCTGTGAACAATGTCGCGGTTTACGATCAGTCAGGAAACGTGGCCAGTTGCGTCGTGCCTATGGCTTCGTCGGCGAGCATTACTGGTATGTCGTCTTCTATCCGGTAGATGACCTTACCATCCTCGGTCACCAAACCGGCAGCAAGAGCCGTGCCGACGGCAGCGCCGGCGACTGTCTCGACGGCGCCGCCGCGTATCGCAGCGTTGATCGCGTCGAGTTGTGCACGGCTTAGCAGGCGTACCGGGGATTTGCTGACCGGGCAGCAAAGGATGTCGAGCAGGCGCTTGTCCATGGCGCGCGTCCCTGTGAGGATTTGCCCCTACAATACCGTTTTTGCCCAAGGCGGACCAATGAGCATGGCGAGCGGCAGCGAGCCTCTGATAGGCGTGGTGATGGGTTCGCGTTCGGATTGGGAGACGATGCAGCACGCCGCCGAAACCTTGACCCGCCTGGGTGTGCCGCATGAGGTGCGTGTCGTCTCGGCGCACCGTACGCCTGATCTGTTGTTCCAGTACGCCGAACAGGCGGCCGCGCGCGGCTTGCGCGCGATCATCGCTGGCGCCGGCGGTGCCGCGCATCTGCCCGGTATGCTGGCCGCGAAGACCAGTGTTCCCGTGCTCGGCGTTCCGGTGCAGTCGCACGCGCTCAATGGCATGGACTCGTTGCTCTCCATCGTGCAGATGCCAGCCGGCATTCCCGTGGCCACGTTCGCGATCGGCAAGGCCGGTGCTACCAATACCGCTCTGTTCGCCGCCGCGCTGTTGCAGGCTACTCACCCCGCGATAGGCCAGGCGCTGGCCGATTACCGCGCCGACCAGACCCGGACCGTCCTCGCTAACGCGGATCCGCGACTGCCATGACGACCGTAGGCGTTCTGGGCGGCGGCCAGCTTGCCCGCATGCTTGCGCTCGCCGGGGCTCCGCTCGGCGTGCGCTTTCTCATCGTCGACAGTCTTGCCGATGCCTGCGCCAGTCAGGTCGCGCCGCTGCTGCAGGCGGACTGGCGCGATTTTGCCGCGCTGGAAGGATTTGCCGCTCGCATCGATGTCGCGACGTTTGACTTCGAGAACGTGCCGGCAGAAACCGCACAATGGTTGACCGAGCACACAGCGGTCTACCCGAACCCGCGCGCGCTGGCGTTGGCGCAGGACCGCCTGGCGGAGAAGAACCTGTTTCGCGAGATAGGCTTGGCGACTCCTGCGTTCGCGCCTGTCGACAGCAAGGCCGATCTCGAACTCGCGCTCGCCGACATCGGCTGTCCGGCCGTGCTCAAGACGCGTCGCCTCGGTTATGACGGCAAGGGCCAGTTCCGCCTCAAGAGCCCTGCCGATGTCGAGGCGGCCTGGGCCGCGCTGGGTCCGGCGCCGCTGATCCTTGAAGCCTTCGTACCTTTCGAACGCGAGCTGTCGGTCGTCGCCGTGCGTTCGCGCGAGGGTGAGTTCCGCAGCTACCCGCTGACGCAGAACTGGCATGCGGACGGAATCCTGTCGATGAGCCTTGCGCCGGCCCCGGATTCGGCCGAACTCGCCGAACAGGCCACTGCACTGGCACGGCGCGTTGCCGAAACGCTCGACTATGTCGGGACTTTCGCGCTGGAGCTGTTCGTGCACGAGGGGCGGCTGCTCGGCAATGAAATGGCGCCGCGCGTGCACAACTCCGGTCATTGGACGATCGAGGGCGCCCCCTGCAGCCAGTTCGAGAACCACGTCCGCGCGGTGCTCGGCCTGCCGCTGGGCGATACCAGTTCGCTCGGCGTCAATGTCATGTTCAACTGGATCGGCGAGTTGCCCGAATCCGCACCGGTGCTGGCCGAACCGCGTGCGCACTGGCACGACTACGGCAAGGAGCCGCGTCCCGGGCGCAAGGTCGGTCATGCCACCGTATGCGCATTCACCGCCGAGGAAATGCGCGACCGACTCGCGCGGGTGGCCTGGGCACTGGGACGGGAAGGACAGGCCGAACCGGTGCTCAGAGCGCTGGCCGGCTGACGAAACAAAAAGCCGCCCGAAGGCGGCTTTTTGGTCTGGCTTGCAGCGGCGTCAGGCCATCTGTTCGGCAACGAAATCCCAGTTGACCAGGTTCCAGAATCCCTCGACGTACTTCGCACGCGCATTGCGGTAGTCGATGTAGTAGGCGTGCTCCCAGACGTCGCAGGTCAGCAGCGCCTTGTCCGGACCGGTCAGCGGCGTGGCTGCATTGGACGTGCTGACCAGGGCCAGCGAACCGTCCGGACGCTGTACCAGCCAGGCCCAGCCCGAGCCAAACGTGGTCAGCGCGGTACTGGTGAACTGTTCCTTGAATGCAGCGAAAGAACCGAACGCCTCGTTGATCGCGTCGCCGAGCTTGCCGCCGGGTTCGCCGCCGCCATTGGGC
>NZ_JAVTWC010000027.1:0-3076 GCF_032229445.1 Tahibacter sp. | reverse complement strand
CAGTCACTTTGTAGAGCGGCGCGCCGACGGTACTGCCCTGAATGTAGAGCGTTGCGGTGTCTGCATCATAGACGTTGCCGGCACCGAACAGCGGGCCGCTCATCGTCAGGTTTTCGACCGAAAAATCGAGGTGAGATCCATCGTTCGAAGTCAGGGCGATGGTGTCGCAGTATTTACTCCACGCTTTGTCATCGGCATCGATGGCCTGGCCATAACGCGCGCGCGTAAAGTGCAGCACCGGCTTCGTTCCGCCATTTGCCATGGCGCCGTAAAATCCGAAGCACTCGCGCCGCTCCTCGATCCAGCCCCAGCAGGAATGCACGGCCACGATGTGGCCCCAATGCGTGAACACCGACGTGAACACGCCCAGGCTGTCTGGATTCCAGAGCGTCTCCTGCGTGCCTTCGAGCGCCCATTTCCAGACGTTGAACGAGTTATGCGGACCGTAGATATTGGTCCCATCGAGGAAAGCCGCCGAGGCGGATAGGTCAACATTGCTTTGCCCGATCGGCTTCCAGTTCGTCGGCCCGACGTGCTGTTTCGTGTCGAGGTCGTAGATCGTATTGGCCCCGCTGGCGTAGAAAATGCCTCCGGACACGTTGCCCGACTGACCGATCTTGCGCATCACCGCCGGCGGAATCCACAGTAGCGACCAGCTCGTATGCACGGCGCCCGGTTGCCCGCTCTTGAGCATCGACGACCACCATGATTCGCCTGGTGTGAACACCGGCTTGCCATCGACGACCGTCCAGTCGCCATTCTCGCTTTGCGGGTCACGATCCTTGGCGCGGTCGAAGAGCAGTGTGGCTGCTTTGAGCCGGTAGATCGCCGTTTCGCACGAGCTGGTGCCGAAGTGGCCGCCGCCGGTAATGAACATTTCCTGCGCGGGTTTGCTCCATGCCGCGCCGGACCAGGTATTCATGATCCCCGTCCAGCTTGGCGCGCCGGAGCGGGCTGTGTAGTACGGCTTCTCGACCGCGTCAAGCAAGGGCGGTGAATCGACGAACACATAGCGGTTCGCCGGCAAGCCTTGCCAGTTGCCCACCGGAATAATGCCGTTCTCGTAGCGGGTCGGCGACCACGTCATCGTTCCGTGGTCAATGACGGGCGGATTGTCTGGGGTCGGTACCGGAAGCGGTTCTGGCGCTGGGGTGGTCGGCATGTTGATTGCTCCTATGTATGATCTTGCCATGACGGGATTGGCCAGGAAAAACACCTGATCGTGTTCGCAGGCGGTGACGCCGCCTTGATACGGCGTGGTCCGGGTGCCCATCACGCCCATGGTCCTGACGGCAGGCAGGTATTTGCTGGCCGGGTCGTAATAGACGTAATTCGCAGCGCGCGCCTCGGGCGTTTTGCTGATTTCCGGGTCGGTCGTATTGATCGGCCCCTGGCGCATCGGGAAGTTTCGAAACTTGATCACGGGCACGCCGTTGACCAGCATGTCGAACTCGCCATCGGCGGTCGGGTTGCGCCAGTCTTCGGTCCAGGTGTTGAGCTTCGTGCGCGTATCGATTCGATACCACTCGCCGCGACGCATCTTCGCGTAGCGGGCGCCCTGCTGCCCGGTCCAGACGCAGTCGCCGCGCGTTCCAGGCCAGTTGCTTTTCAGAAAATCGAGCGAGTGCAGCCCGTATTGCACATAACCCGGCGCCATATCGGCGAGGTCCACGAAAATGTCCCACAACGCATAGCCGCGATTGCCACCGCCTTGCCTGTTCTGGCCGCCCATCTCGGTGCGGTGATGCCCGGCAAACCCCATTTTTCCGCGCGGCGGGATGTAGATCGCCGAGCCGCCCGGAGATGAGCGGTACATTTTTTGATCACGGACCGCTTCGTCCGGATACTCGGCAATGAAAATATAGTATCGGCAATGCCACTCTTCGAGGCGGCCGCACTCCGGCTCGGGAAGGCACGTCCAAAGGTCGCAACCAAGGCTGCCGCCGTTGCCGACGTTCGCGCCGTCGGGCGCGTGCGCGCCGGGAATGACGATCTTGAGCGCGCCCAGACCCGGCGCCAGCGGATAGAAGCCCTCGCCCTGGTAGGTGCTCGGCACCATCGTTGGCGGCACCTTGCCCACCGCGCCGTGGAAGAATTTGTTGCGGATCGACTCGCCCTCGAGCGTATAAGGAAGCTTGCCCGTGTCCGGCGGCGCATCGCTGTACATGTGCGGCGACCAGGTCGATTTGTACGCGTAGTTGTTGCCCTTGCCATACCGCGCAATGACAGCGTCGTTGGTTGTGCCGTCCAGGTGGTTTTGCGCGAAGAATACATCGGGGTCATCGGCCAGCCCGGCATCTAGCATATAGGCACCGGACAGGCCCGGATCGGTAACGGCCGGGGGGTTCATCGGCGGATTGATCAAAAAACCCTCGACCAGCCCATCGCCAATAGCAGACCAATCCATCCAGGCTTCGGCCACCGGCTTTTTCGGGCGCGCGAACTCGAGTACGCCGTTGTCGCCGCGCGTGGTGATCATCGGCCTGCCGACAAACGAATATGCGCTGCCGCGCTTGAAGCCGACCGAAGCGACGCAGGCCAGCGCATCCGGCTCGCCGTCGTCATAGACCACATGCAACAGTGGCGGCGAATCGCTATGCCGGCCGCACCATTCCATCTTTTTAAGGCAGCGCACGATCCATGCCGTGTGCATGCCCAGCGCCTGCGCCTGCTGGACAGCATCGGTCATTGTCACGCGGTAGGTATAGGCCGAGCCATCGCTGGCCAGCACCGCCGACACCTGCCACGCCGGCGCGGAGCCGTACTCGACGCCGTTCAGGTCGATCCAGTCGCCATTCTGGCGATTCCAGCGGCATTGGCTGCCGATTTCCAGATAGTCCAGGTGCGGGCCGCTGCCGGCCCACAGGTAATCAGTCTTAGGCGGCTCGACCGACTCGCGCGCTGGCGTGTAGCACAGATTGCCCTTGATGATGGTGCCAAGCGGCGCGTCGAGGCAGAGCGGCGTGTCGAGGTCGAGCTGTGGGGTCATTTCGGTGCCCTTTCGGATTATGGCAGGTTCAGAAACTTCCTTTCGGCCCATTTTTCCAGCGCGAACAGCCCACGGCTGCCCATGTGG
>NZ_JAVTWC010000026.1:46445-102059 GCF_032229445.1 Tahibacter sp. | reverse complement strand
AAACGAACATGAAAAGACCTAGCCACACCACGTCGACGAAGTGCCAGTACCAGGCGACGGCTTCGAAAGCGAAGTGGTTGTCCTTGGTGAAATGGCCCTTGAGGCAACGGAACCAGATCACGGCAAGCATGATGGTGCCGAGCGTGACGTGAAGACCGTGAAAACCCGTCAGCATGAAGAATGTGGAGCCGTACACGCCGGAACCCAGGGTCAGGTTCAGATGCTGGTAGGCCTCGATGTATTCCTCGGCCTGGTAGAACAGGAAGATCGCGCCGAGCAGGACGGTCAGGCCCAGGAACACGAGCAGCTGCTTGCGATGGCCGGCGCGAAGGGCGTGGTGGGCGATCGTGATGGTCACGCCCGAGGTCAGCAGGATCAGCGTGTTGAGCAGCGGCACGCCCCAGGCCGGAATGGTCTGGAAGGCGCCGCCGATCGCGTCGGGGCCGTTGGTAGGCCAGGCGGCCGCGTAGCCCTGGTGCAGGTAGAAATTGGTCAGCGCGCCGTCGCCTTCGCCGCCGAGCCACGGAACCGAATACATGCGCGCGTAGAGCAGCGCCCCGAAGAACGCAGCGAAGAACATGATCTCGGAGAAGATGAACCACATCATCCCCATGCGGAACGACACGTCGACCTGCGCGTTGTACATGCCCTTGAGAGACTCGCGGATCACGTCGCCGAACCAGCCCCACATCATGAACAGCAGGATCGCGACACCGACATAGAACGCCGGCTTGCCCCAGCTCACTTCGTTGAGCCAGTTCGCCGCGCCGATCATGGTCGTGAACAGGCCTATCGTGCCGACCGCGGGCCACTTGCTGCCGTGCGGCACGTAGTAGATGTTCTTGCCTTCTGCTGCTGTCGCCATGGTGAGAAACCCCGGTTGGAACGCTGGATCAGGACGCCGGCGCGGCGGCCTGGTTGGATTCGGCCAGTTTCTTGGTCGCGATATCGTTCTCCAGGAACGTATAGGCGAGGGTCAAGGTACTGATGTCTTTGGGCAGGCGCGGGTCGACGATGAAGCGCACTGGCATGCGCTTGGTTTCGCCGGCCTTGAGCATCTGCTCGGTGAAGCAGAAACACTCGGTCTTGTTGAAATACAGCGAGGCCGAGTTCGGCGCGACGCTCGGCACGGCATTGCCGACGATGTCGCGCGCGGAAATGTTGGTCGCATCGAACCAGGCTTCGCTGAGCTGGCCCGGATGCACCTGCATGCTGACCTTTTCGGCGCTGAACGCCCAGGGCAGCGTGGACTTCGTGCTGGCGACGAACTGCACCGTGACGAGGCGCGATTCGTCGACCGTCATCGCCGCGGCTGCATCGGCGTCGACGGCGCCCTGCTCGAGCTTGATGCCGAGCACGTGCTCGCAGGCGATGTTGTACAGCGGTATCAGCGCGAAGCCGAAAGCAAAGAACCCGCCGGCGATGAGCCAGCCCTTCTTCTGCCAGACGCGATTGGCCGTGCTCACGATCCCGTCCCCGGAGTGCCCATCAGCAGCACGGCACGCACGAAGAAGCCGGCGTAGATCAGCGCGATCACGCCCGCGATGATCCAGGCCGTGCGGCGGACAGCCGCGCGGCGTTGGGTCGGGTCGAAGCGGGCGGGTTCGGTGCTCATGGTCGGTTCGGCGCGGCAGAGCTATCTGGCGCGCCTGGGTTCTCAGTGGGTCGGGTCGCCGTGGGCCAGATCCTGCGCACGGATCACGGGCGGCTCGGTGAAGGTGTGGTGGGGCGCCGGCGAGGGCACCGTCCATTCCAGGCCGTGCGCGCCTTCCCAGACCTGCGCAGTCGCGGTGGCGCCGTGCTTCTTCGAATGCCACAGGATCAGGAACATGAAGATCGGCGTCAGCAGCATGCCGAACGCGCCGATCGAGCTGACCAGGTTCCAGTCGGCGAACGCGACGTTGTAGTCCGGGATGCGGCGCGGCATGCCGGCCAACCCCAGGAAGTGCTGCGGGAAGAACAGCAGGTTGACGAACACGATGGTCCACCAGAAGTGGAACTTGCCCCATTTCTCGGAGTACATCTTGCCGGTCCACTTCGGCCACCAGAAGTACACCGCGGCGATGATCGAGAACAGTGCACCGGTCACGAGCACGTAGTGGAAGTGGGCGACGACGAAGTAGGTGTCGTGGTACTGGAAGTCGGCCGGCACGATCGCGAGCATCAGGCCCGAGAAACCGCCGATCGTGAACAGGATGACGAAGCCGACCGCCCAGAGCATGGGCGTCTCGAACGTCATCGAGCCCTTCCACATGGTCGAGACCCAGTTGAACACCTTCACGCCCGTGGGTACGGCGATCAGCATGGTCGCGTACATGAAGAACAGTTCGCCGCCGAGCGGCATGCCGACCGTGAACATGTGGTGGGCCCAGACGATGAAGCTCAGGAACGCGATCGACGCGGTCGCGTAGACCATGGCCTGGTAGCCGAACAGCGGCTTGCGCGAGAAGGTCGGGATGATTTCCGACACCACGCCGAAAGCCGGCAGGATCATGATGTAAACCTCGGGGTGGCCGAAGAACCAGAAGATGTGCTGGAACATCACCGGGTCGCCGCCACCGGCCGCGTTGAAGAAGCTCGTACCGAAGAACTTGTCGGTCAGCAGCATGGTGACCGCACCGGCCAGCACCGGCATCACGGCGATCAGCAGGAACGCGGTGATCAGCCAGGTCCACACGAACAGCGGCATCTTGAGCAGATCCATGCCCGGTGCGCGCATGTTGAGGATGGTCGCGATGATGTTGATCGCGCCCATGATCGAGCTGATGCCCATCATGTGGATCGCGAAGATCGCGAAGGCGACGGACGAGCCGCCCTGCAGCGACAGCGGCGGGTACAGCGTCCAGCCACCGGCCGGCGCGCCGCCCGGCAGGAACAGGGTCAGCAGCAACACGGTGAACGCGAACGGCATGATCCAGAAGGACCAGTTGTTCATGCGCGGCAGCGCCATGTCGGGCGCGCCGATCTGCAGCGGGATCATCCAGTTGCCCAGGCCGACGAAGGCCGGCATCACGCCGCCGAAGATCATGACCAGCGCATGCAACGTGGTCATCTGGTTGAAGAAGTACGGCTCGACGAGCTGCAGGCCCGGCGTCATCAGCTCGGCTCGGATCACGCCGGACATGGCGCCGCCGATGCAGAACATGATGAAAGCAAAGACGAGGTACAGCGTACCGATGTCCTTGTGGTTGGTCGTGAAGACCCACCGATTCATGAAGCCCTGCGGCTTGTGATCGTGGTCGTCGTGATGATCGGCGTGGTGACCGGCGGCGGCGTGCGTAGCCATGGATTCGACCTCGTACTGAGACTTAACCCTGCGGCGCGGCGGCGGGAGCCGGCGCGGCAGGAGCGGTAGCGGGAGCGGCGGCCGCCTGTTGCGCGGCGAGCCACTGGTCGAATTCGGCCTTGGGCCTGGCCTCGACGACAATGGGCATGAATCCGTGATCCTGGCCGCAGAGTTCGGCGCACTGGCCGCGATAGGTACCTGGCTGTTCGATCAGGGTCCAGGCATCGTTGATGATGTCGGGAATGGCGTCGGTCTTCCAACCCAGCGCCGGCACCCACCATGCGTGGATCACATCGTCGGCGGTGATGACGAAGCGGACCTTGGCATTCGTCGGCAGCACGAGCGGCTTGTCGACGTTGAGCAGGTAGGTCTGTTCATTGCCGACCTTGACCGCATGCGGGTCGAGGCCGGAGTTGAGCTGGCGCGCCTTGTCGCTTTCGGCATCGATCTTGGAGACGAAGTTCACGCCGGTGGGCTTGCCTTGGTAGTCGACGTATTCGTAGCGCCACTTCCACTGGTAGCCGGTGATCTTGACCGTCAGCACGGGATTGGACGTGTCGGCCTGCTTGACCAGGATCTGGGTCGCCGGCCAGGCCATGGCGATGAGGATGACGACTGGGATGACAGTCCAGATCACTTCGGCCTTCGTGTTGTGGCTCCACTGGGCCGCGACCGCGCCCTTGGACTTGCGGAACTTGAACATGGCGTAGGCCATGGCGCCGAACACGATGATGCCGATGACGACGCATACCCACAGCGCGATCATGTGCGCGTGGTAGGCGTTGTGCGCCGACTCGGTGACGCCCTTGCCCATGTTGAGCTGCCAGCGCGCCGGCATCGTCGAGGCGTGCACCATTCCCGTCGCCATCGCGAGCGCTGCCGCCGCGGCGGCTCGCCCGGTTCGCGTAGTTGCCAGAGACTTCATTGCCATCACCCTAAAGCCATCCCAGTCGTTGGGGCCGCCGCCGTCCGCGAGCCGGGACGTGACCCTGGAAAGGTCAACGCCAAGCTTGCGTCCGGCCACGCACCGAATGCCATTGTGCCGCCGATTCCCTGCCCGGCTGTGGGCCGCGCGGCACGCCGTCATGCCGCAGCGCAGGCCCGAGGGGTCGCGCAGGTCAGCGATGGGACGGGGCCGCAGGATATCGGCACTGTCGCAGGCTGAGGCGCCGGCGCCAGGCGCCGCGCCGGCAGCGAGCGCCAAGCGTAGAACCGCGAAATGATAGTGGCTAGGCCGGACACGGGCAAGGAAAGCAAAGCCACCGCAGAACGGCCTGACGATGACGCGACGCGCCCGAACCGTAGATGCTGCGGCGAATTGCCGCAGGAACGATACGGTCGCCATTGCGACGATATGACCTTGACCGGGTACCGGCACCCTCTAGAATCCCGCTTCTCCCTTGCCGGGCCCGCGCCAGGCCGGCATTCCATCACCGAGACCCTCCGTGAGTGCCGACATCCTGACACCCGAGTTGCCTGCGCCGGCTGACGCCGCGCGCGCGCGCATGACCGCCGCCTACTGCCGCGACGAGACCGAAGCGGTCAACGAACTCGTTGCCCAGGCCGCGCTGCCTCCGCCCGAGCGCGATCTCGTCCTGGCCCGAGCCAGCGAGATCGTCGCTCGCGTGCGCGCCAAGGCCGACCAGAAATCCGCGGTCGAATCCTTCATGCGCGAGTACGATCTTTCGTCCGAGGAAGGCGTGCTGCTGATGTGCGTCGCCGAGGCGCTGCTGCGCATTCCCGACAAGGAAACCGCCGACAAGCTGATCTCCGACAAACTCGGTGACGCGAACTGGGAATCGCACGTGGGCAAGAGCGATTCGGTGCTCGTCAACGCCGGCACCTGGGGCCTGATGCTGACCGGCAAGCTGGTCACGCTGGCCGACGAGACGCAGCGCAATTTCCTGGGCGCGCTCAAACGGCTGATCGGCCGCGCCGGCGAGCCGGTGATCCGCCTCGCCGTGCGCCAGGCCATGCGCATCATGGGCCACCAGTTCGTCATGGGCCGCACCATCAAGGAGGCCCTCGACCGCGCCGAGGAAAAGGAAAACCGCGTCTACCGTTATTCCTACGACATGCTCGGCGAAGGCGCACTGACCACACCCGACGGCGAGCGCTATCACCGCGCCTACATCGACGCGATCAAGGCGCTCGGCAATCGTGGGCCGTTCAATGACGTGCTGGATGCGCCGTCGATCTCGATCAAGCTGTCCGCTCTGCATCCGCGCTACGAAGTCGCCAAGCGCGAGCGTGTTTTCGCCGAGCTGCAGCCCAGGCTGCTGGAACTCGCCAAGCTCGCCAAGGCACAGGGCATCTGCCTGACCGTCGATGCCGAGGAATCCGAGCGCCTGGAAATCTCGCTCGACATCATTGCCGCGGTGCATGCGGATCCGTCGCTGGCCGGCTGGCAGGGCTTCGGCTTGGCCGTGCAGGCCTACCAGAAGCGCGCGCCGTTCGTGATCGACTGGCTCGCCGAAAGAGCCAAGGCCAACGGCCAGCGCTGGTGCGTGCGTCTGGTCAAGGGCGCGTACTGGGATTCCGAGGTCAAGCGCGCGCAGGAAAGCGGCCACGCCGGCTATCCGGTGTATACGCGCAAGCCGAATACCGACGTGTCGTACCTGGCCTGCGCACGCCGCCTGTTCGACTACGGCGACCTGTTCTATCCGGCCTTCGCCACGCACAACGCGCATACGATCGCCGCGATCCATCACATGGCCAAGGGGCGCCCGTTCGAGTTCCAGCGCCTGCACGGCATGGGTGCGGACCTCTACGCGGAGGTCATCGGCCCGCGCAACATGAACGCGCCGTGCCGCGTCTACGCACCGGTTGGTTCACATGAGGACCTGCTGCCGTATCTTGTGCGCCGCCTTCTGGAAAATGGCGCAAACACCAGTTTTGTAAACCGCATCGTCGACGAAAGCCTTTCGATCCGCGACCTCGTCGCCGATCCGGTCGATATCGTGCGCCATTTCACTACCAAGCCGCACCCGCGCATTCCACAGCCGGCCGGCCTGTTCGGGGAGCAACGGAAGAATTCCATGGGCGTCAATCTCGGTAACGACAACGAACTCAAGGCGCTCGCCGACGCGATCGCCGCCTCGCCGCAGACCTGGACGGCCAAACCGCTGATCCCAGGCGCGAACTTCTCTTCCGCCCTGATCACCGTGACCGACCCGGCCGATCGCCGCCGCACCGTCGGCAGCTGGCAGCCGGCCGATGCCGCGGCCGTCGACAAGGCGATCGCCAACGCCCTCGCGGCACAACCGGACTGGGATCGCACGCCGGCCGCCGGCCGTGCCAAGATCCTCGAGCACACCGCGGATCTGATGGAAACGCATCGCGGCGAACTCATCGCACTGTGCGTACGCGAAGCCGGCAAGACCATTCCGGACGCGATCGCGGAAGTACGCGAAGCGGTCGATTTCTGTCGCTACTACGCCGCACAGGCGCGCCGCATGCTCGCGCATCCGGACACGCTGCCGGGACCTACCGGCGAATCGAACCAGCTGTTCCTCAATGGCCGCGGCGTGTTTGTCGCGATCAGCCCCTGGAATTTTCCGCTCGCGATCTTCATGGGACAGGTCGTCGCCGCGCTGGTCACCGGCAATGCCGTGATCGCCAAGCCGGCCGAACAGACCAATCTCGTCGCGTTCCGCGCCACGCAACTGCTGCTCGACGCCGGCGTACCGTCCGGCGTGCTGCAGTTCGTACCCGGCGACGGCGCCACGGTCGGCGCGGCACTGTGCAGGGACCCGCGCGTCGCCGGCGTCGTGTTCACCGGTTCGACCGACACCGCACGTGCGATCAACCGCTCGCTCGCCGCGCGCGAAGCGGCGATCGCCGTACTGATCGCCGAAACCGGCGGCCAGAATGCGCTGATCGCCGATTCCTCGTCCTTGCCCGAGCAGGTCGTCAAGGACGCCGTCAGCAGCGCGTTCTACTCCGCCGGCCAGCGCTGTTCGTGCGCGCGCATCCTGTTCGTGCAGGAAGACATCGCCGAGAAGGTCATCCACATGCTCGCCGGTGCCATGGACGAGCTCAAGGTCGGCGAACCGCGGCTGCTGTCCACCGACATCGGACCGGTCATCGACGAGGACGCGAAGAAGATCCTCGAGGACCATGCCGCGCGCATGGACAAGGAAGCGAAGTTGATCAAGGTCGCCACACTCGGCGCTGGCAGCGAACACGGCACCTTCTTCGCGCCGCGCGCCTACGAGATCGCCTCGCTCGACCAGCTCAAGCGCGAAGTATTCGGACCTGTGCTGCACGTGCTGCGCTGGAAGGCGTCGGAACTCGGCAAGGTCATCGATCAGATCAACGCTACCGGCTACGGCCTGACGCTCGGCGTGCACAGCCGCATCGATTCGACGATCGAGCAGATTTCCAGAAGTGTCAAAGTGGGCAACTGTTACGTCAACCGCAACCAGATCGGCGCGGTCGTCGGCGTGCAGCCCTTCGGCGGCGAAGGCCTGTCCGGCACCGGCCCCAAGGCCGGCGGCCCTCACTACCTCGCGCGCTTCGTCACCGAACGCACGCTGACGATCAACACCACGGCGGCCGGCGGCAACGCCTCGCTGCTGACGCTGGGCGAGTAATCGGCGGCGGAGGCGCCAGCCTTGCATGGGCGGCGCCTCCGCGGAAATGCTTGCAACACAAACGCCAGGGAGCGCCACACACCCTGACGCCTGTCGGACTACGCCGTCTGCGCGTCCACAGCCTCTTCCGGCTTCTTGCGCAGACGCCAGACCAGCAGGCCGATGCCGGCGAGCAACATCAGTGCGCCGACGCCGTACTGGAAACCCGATTCGTCCTTGTGATCGGCCAGCGCCACCGTGCTGGTGTCTTCGGGCAGGTAACGCACCGACACGGTCGTCGGCTTGTCTTCCGGCGCGTCGCGCAGTTCCTTGCCGAGCGTGGTCGGCACGCTCAGGTTGGCGTCGACCGTGCGGTTGTCGGGCGTGACGAAGCTCACCTTGGCGTGGAAGTTCCGTTCGCTGCCGCGCTTCTTGCTCCAGGTCACTTCGGTCACCACGGCGTCGGTGACGACGCCGTGGTCGGCCAGCGCCTTGCTGTCCCTGGCTTCGTTGTAGCCGGCGCCAATCATTACCGGACCGCCGACAAGCAGCACCAGCAAAATCAGAATTCCACGCAGTTTCCCCAGAAAACCCATGTCGTACCCCTGTGTCTGTTCGCCCCGCCGCGCCTACGCGCCAGGAAGTGGTGAGAAAAAGTGAGAAGGAAAGACTATCGGATGCGCTGCGGATGCCACATCGGCCGATGGGCAACCGCCGACCCGTCAACGGCGGGATGGAACATTCGTCCCTGAAGCAGATTCACCGTCGGGCGGTGCCGCTTTGCCGGTACGCCGCCGTCGCGGCGACCGGCGCGGCGATCCCTCCCTGGATCGCCGGTCCTGCGTCGGTACAGCAGTCGATACGAGGCTGGATCAGTCGTCGCTGCTGGCCAGCGAGAGCAGGATGCGCAGTACGTAGAAGAACATCAGCGCGACCGAGGCGAACAGGTGCAGCGCGGCGCCGGCCGGACGATCTTCCGGGTAGTGGTGGATGATCTGCGAGGTGTCGTACAGCACGCAGCCGCCGGCGAAGATGACCATGATCGCGGAGAACCAGATGCCAAGCTGGAAGCCGAAGATCGCGCTGGCCACGATCGCGCCGAGTGCGACGAAGCCACCGATCTTGAGCAGACCGCCGAGGAAGGAGAAGTCCTTCTTCAGCGTGAAGGCGGTGAAGGTCAGGCCGCCGACGAGCACCAGCGTGATGAAGGCGGCTGCACCGATGGCGCCCGGAGCGATGTTGGCGGCGATCGCGAGCAGCGGTGCGAAGATCAGCGCTTCGGCGACCACGTAGATGCCCAGGCCGATGAGTTGCTTGCCGTTGCTTTCGGCATTGTCGGCCCAGCTGCTGGCGAGCCAGCCGACGACCATGAAGGCACCGAGGAAACCGATCCAGGCCCACTTGCTCGCACCCATGAGCTTGAGCATGGCGACGCCGACGCCCGACATGTAGAACGCCGTGGAGATCAGCGTGAACGCGACGATCGCGGCGGCCAGATGCACGTAGGCCGAGCGGATGAAGCCGATGCGACTGCTGCCTAGCCCCGCTTCCGGAAGTTGTTGCGTTGTGTATTCCATGGAGTAACCCCTAAGGCGAATGACATTCGGGCTCGGAGCACAACGGCTGCAGCCGTTGCCGGTGCGGGCCGACGCCGCGCCGGATGCATCCGGAAGCCAGGTTGGAAACGTAGCGCCAGCGGAATCCGGCGCCGGCACAGTCTACACGCGGGGCCAGGCCGCCAGCACTGGCGGATTCGTCAAGTCGGACCGTCCAGCGGCGCAAGCGCTTGACGTCGAAGACGCCGAAGCAACCGAAAACAGTGTCGCACCGGGGTCGAGCAGCAGATCGCCCCGGGCCCGCCGAAGGCTCACGGGCTTTCAGAGGTTCATCGGTGCGGGGGCAAGCCCTGCGGGAACAACACCTCGAAGAAGCTCCAGTCGCGCAAGTAGGCAATGGCTTCGTCGCGGCGCAACGGCCGTTCGATCGTGCCGGACGGATCGCCGGGCGCGTTCTCGCGTACGGCCCTCGGCAACGGCAGCTCCACGCCGTAGAGCACGAATCCCGGACGCTCGCCTTCGGTGCGGATCGAGCCTTCCGCGTCGAGCCAGCCCTGGCGCAGCCCGTCGCCGGGATGGCTGCGTTTGAGCAACGGCAACAGGCGCAGCGCATGAGTGACACCGCTTGGCGCGGGCCCGCGCCATTCGTTGCGCAGCAGCACTGCCAGCGCGCGCGCCTCGTCGCCTTGCGCGCGCAGGACATCGGCGCGCAGTCCCGCAGGATCGATACCGGAGCCGAGCTGCGCGAAGCCGCAAATTCGCCGATTCGTGCCGCCCGTTTTGTCGAGCACCCAGTCACTGGGTTCCGGTCCGACCTGGGACATCGGCGCCAGTGCGGTGCGCATACGGGATATCAGTTCCGCACTGTCCTCGCCTTCGTCATCCTCCGACAGGACCACGGGGGACGACGCCAGCCGCTCCAGGCGCGACCTCGCCGCCGCGACCTCGCCGCTGCGCACCTCGTGGGCGACCAACGCGATCTGCGCGTAGGCCTCGAACGTCCTGTCGCCGCCTGCCCGACCGGCCAGCAACGCGACGAATTTGGGTATCGCCTGATCGAAATGTCGCACGGCTGCGTCCCGTTCACCGGGCCGCAGCAAGAACGGACGCAGCCAGCGGTCGTCGGCCAGCTCGTCGGATTCTTCCACGTAGTTTTCGACCACGTCCTGCGGGTGCATCAGGGCGAGAAGCACCGCCCCTTCATGGAATCGTTCTGCGTGGCTGTCCTGCGTCGCTTCCAGCGCGCGCTCGATGGCGGGCAAGGCATCGTCCCAGCCGCACTTGAGCGTTCGAGCGAATGCGTAGCGCTGCAGCCATTCGATCGCATCGTCGCTGCGCGCCTGGGCTTTAGCGATCTGGGCAGCGGAAGGCATGGGGGGGCATGCGGCCTGCGCGGACGCGGCAGCGAAGAGGAACCAACACACCAACAAGCGGTTCATAGCTGCGTCCGGAAATTGCTTGGCGCGCCTGATGCTGCCCGAGCGCACGCCATGTCGCTATCCGCCCAATAACGTCCATTTAGCCAGCCGTCAGCGTTTTTTTAACGCGGAGCGCCGGATGGCATCGGTTAAGCTTGCCCGCCCCGCCTGCCAGACCGGCCCGGCGGGTCGCCGTCGAGGAACCCGGCCGCATGTATCTGGAGCACTACGGTCTCAAGGAAACGCCGTTCTCGATCACCCCGGATCCGCGCTACGTTTTCCTGAGCGAGCGTCACCGGGACGCGCTCGCGCACCTGCTGTACGGAATTGGCAAGGGCGGTTCCGGCGGCTTCGTGCAGCTGACCGGCGAGGTCGGCACCGGCAAGACCACGCTGTGCCGCCTGCTGCTGGAACAACTGCCCGAGAACACGCGCGTCGCGCTCGTGCTCAATCCCAAGGTTTCGCCAGTGGAACTGGTCGAAACGGTCTGCGAGGAACTCAAGCTCGATATCGAAGGCCGACGCGGCAGCCTCAAGGCGCTGGTCGACACGCTCAACACCTTCCTGCTCGACGCCTACGCGCAAGGATTGCGCGTGGTCCTGATCGTGGACGAGGCGCAGAACCTGTCGGTCGAGGCGCTGGAGCAGGTGCGCCTGCTGACCAACCTGGAAACCCCGACGCAGAAACTGCTGCAGATCATCCTGCTCGGCCAGCCGGAGCTGCGCCGTCTGCTCGAGCGCGACGACCTGCGCCAGCTCGCCCAGCGCATTACCGCACGCTACCACCTGACCCCGCTGAACTCGGAGGAATGCGAAGCCTATGTGCGCCATCGCATGGCCGTCGCCGGGTCGCGCAAATTGCCGTTCTCGCGCCTGGGCCTGCGCGCGCTGTATCAGCGCTCCGGCGGCGTGCCACGCCTGATCAATGTGATCGGCGATCGCGCGCTGATGGCCGGCTTCGCGCGCGAGACCGACAGCATCGGCGAGCGCCTCGTCGATCTCGCCGCCGACGAGACCCTGCCGGGTCACGCGCGCTACTACCTGCGTCGCTACGGTCGCAGGGTCGCGCTGGGCCTGATGATTATCGCCGCGACAGTGGGCGTGGCCTGGCTGCGCCGGGCCGCGCCACCGCCGCCCGCACCCGTCGCGCCGGTGCCGACCGTGGTGCAGGCCGACGGCGCAGCCGTGCTGGGCGAAAAGCTCGGCACGGTCGACGGTGCCGACCTGATGGCCTGGACGCAGCTACTCGCACGCTGGCAGGTCAGTTCACGCGACGTAAGCGTCGCCGACGCGGCACGCTGCCAACCGCATATCTTCCCCGGCTTCGACTGCCTGCGCGGTAAGGCCACGCTGGACCAGTTGCTGCGCTTCGACCGTCCGCTGCTGCTGGAACTCGAGTACGAGGGCAGGCGCGGCCTGGCCCTGTTGCGCGGCGTGGCCGGCGACGCCGTTAAGCTAGACTTTGCGGGCGTCGGCTATCGCCTGACGCGCGCGGAATTGAAACGCCTGTGGCAAGGCGGCTTCGCCGTCACCTGGCGCCTGCCGGCCGACACGCCGGTACCGTTGCGCCTCGGCGACGCGGGCAACGCGGTCAGCTGGACCAAGCAACAGCTCGCGCGCCTGGACGGCAACGCCGAAGCCAGCCTCGGGCCGGCCTTCTTCGATACGGTTCTGGAAGAGCGTGTGCGCAAGCTGCAGGTCGCCTACGGGCTGACCGCCGACGGCATCGTCGGGCAGGAAACCCTGTTCGCGCTGTCCTCGCTCGCGGCCGACGGGCCGCGGCTGGCACGCAGTGTCGACTGAACGATGTGCCGAGCCGGTTTTATCAAGCCGTTTTGACCGAACCCCTTTGCTTAAACTGATTCTGACGACCAAGACCCGACCCCCATGTCCCTGATCCATGAAGCGCTGAAGAAAGCGGAACAGCAACGCCGCCTGGGTGAACCGCCAGGCCTGGCGACGCCGTTCGCCCGCTCCCCGCGGCAGCGCTCGCTGCTGCCTTACCTCGCGGCAGCCATCGTCATCGCGCTCGGTGCGGGCTGGTTTCTGACGCGGGACACCGCGGCCCCGGAAAAAGGTGCCCCTGCGACAGCGAGCAGCGAGGCGGCGACGGCAAACAGCAAGACCGCTCCAACGAGCGCCACACCGGCAGCAGCGACTGGCGGCACCGCAGCGGCCGCATCCGGTGCCGATCCGGCCTCGGCGAGCAGCGCCTCGGAACGCCGCCCGACCATGGGTGCGAACGCAGTAGCCAACACCAATCTGGTGACCACCTTGGCACCGCCGCCGCGGCTGAACAACCAAGCGCCGGCACAGAGCAATCCGCCGACCGTCAAAGAAATCGCCGAGCGCGAATCCGAGCCGCATCCACCCGGCGCCAATCCGCTCGCGCCGGGCGAGGCCGCGCCGCTGACCCTGGGCGCCGCGCCGCCAGAAACGCCGGTCAACGATCCCGCGGGTCTGGCCAGCAAGATGGCAGTCAAGGAAAAAGAGCGCGGCGCCGATGCGGCGGCGCCGCCGACCCCGGAATCCGGCCGCTCGCCGTTCATCAAGGAACGCCCGAGCCAGCCGCCGACCCAGGCAGCGAAATCCCCACGACCGACGACGCCTGCCGTCTCCCAGACAGCGGTACCCCCAGGCGGGACCGCGGGGCTCATGCCGCCGGAAACGAGCGCGCCGACCGCCGCACCACCGCCACCCACACCGCCGGTTGCAGCAGCAGCGCCGTCCCCGGAAGCGCCAGCGGTGCAACCGCTCGAGCAATTGCCGGTCTATTGGCAACTGCCGTACAACGTGCGCAAGGAATTGCCCGATCTCAAGATGTCGATGCACGTCTACAGCGCCACGCCGGCGCAGCGGTTCGTCGTACTCAACGGCAATCGTCAGGTCGAGGGCGACGAACTCGGCGGCGACGTGCGCGTCAGCGAGATCCGCAAGGACGGCGTCGTGCTGATCTTCCAGGGCCAGCGCTTCATCGTGCCGCGCGGCGGTTCATGAATCGTTCCTGCGCCGCTCGCCGGCGCTGACAGCAGCGCCAGCGAGGGGTTCCGTGGTCTTCATCCGTGTCGAATCGCGCCGCCGTCCGGGTCCACCGTGGGCAACGATCAGCATCGTCGCGCTGAATGTGCTGGCGTTCTTCTGGCTCGCGGCCACCACCGGCGACGAGCGCCTGGCCCTGCTCGCCCGCTGGGGCACGGTGCCCGCACGTCTGTTCGACACCAGCGCGCCGCTGATCCGCCAGCTGATCGAACTGCGCGCCCTGCGTCTGTTCAGTGCGCTGTTCGTACACGCGAACTGGCTGCACCTGACCGGCAACCTGCTGTTCCTGATGATCTTCGGCCTCGCGGCGGAACGCCTGCTCGGTTCGCGCCGGTTCCTGACGCTCTACCTCGTCGGCGGCGCGATCGCCAATCTCGTCGGCGCCCTCACGCTGTCCAGCGCGGTCACGCCCATCGTCGGCTCCAGCGGTGCCGTGTCGGCCGTGGTCGGCGCCTACCTCGCCCTGTTTCCGCGCTCACGCCTGGGCCTGGTGCTGCCGCTCGGCCTGTTCCTGGAATTCGTCAAGGTGCCCGCGCCGGTGCTGATCGGCTTCTGGGTACTGCTGCAATTGCTGTTCACCTACGTCGGTCCTACCTTCGGCGCCGTCGTCTGGTGGACGCACATCGCCGGCTTCTTCGTCGGTGCCGTGATGGCGCTGATCTCGCGACCGGCCATAGCCCGGCGCCTGCGCCAGTAGGCAAGGCGCGAGACCCGGCGACTCAGCCCTTGGCTGGCGTACCGGTAGTGGGCTTGCGCAGCGCCATGGCCTTGAGCACATGCATGGCTTCGTTGAGGGCGTAGTCGTCGAGCGGCGGCGCTTCGGTGTTCGCGGCGGCCGCTTCCGGCTTTTCGTCCTCGCCCTTGAGGTGATTGGGTAGGTCACGCTCGCTCGGGATCAGCGACGGCGGCGCATCGCGCACGGCGAGCTTGAGATCGCGCAGCTCGATGTCGGGTGCGATGCCGGTGGCCTGAATCGAGACACCGCTGGGGGTGTAGTAGCGCGCCGTGGTCAACTTCACCGCATGACCGTCTTCGAGCGGCAGCACGGTCTGCACCGAACCCTTCCCGAAGGTCTTCTGGCCCAGGATCAGGCCGCGATGGTTGTCCTTGAGCGCGCCGGCGACGATTTCGGCGGCCGAGGCCGTGCCGCGGTCGACGAGGATCACCAGCGGCGCCGCTGCGGCGAGATCGCCGGCCGTGGCGCTGAAGCTCAGATCGGTATCGTTGAGGCGTCCACGCGTGGACACGATCACGCCGCTGTCGAGGAAGACATCGCTGACCTCGACCGCCGCGGTGAGCAGGCCGCCAGGATTGCTGCGCAGGTCGAGCACGACGCCACGGATCGGCAGATCCTTGCCCTTGAGCTTGGCGAACTTGCGCTTGAGCTCGGCACCGGTTTCCTCCTGGAACTGGCTCACCCGCAGGTAGGCGTAGCCCGGCTCGAGCCAGCGTGCCCGCACGCTCGCGACCTTGATCTTCTCGCGCTTCAGGGTGATGTCGACCGGCACCGACTCGCCTTCGTGCAGCACGGTCAGCACCACGCTGCTGCCGGGACTCCCGCGCAGCAGCTCCACGGATTCGTTGACGTTGTCCGAAGACACCGGCTTGGCGTCGATGCGCGTGATGATGTCGCCGGCCTTGATGCCGCCGCGCTCGGCTGGCGTGTCGTCGATCGGTGCGATCACGCGCAGCACGCCGTCGATCGTGAGCACTTCCAGGCCGAGGCCGTCGTAGGCGCCGCTCGTACCTTCGGTCAGATCGGTGAGCTGGCGTGGGTCGAGATATTCGCTATGCGGATCCAGGCCCGAGAGCAGACCCTTGATCGCCGCCTCCATGAGCCGCTTGTCGCCGACGTCCTCCACATAGGCCTGCTTCACGAGGTTGTAGACCGCGGTGAAGGTACGCACATCCTCGATGCTCACACCGGCCTTGGCCGCAACGGCCTCCGGCGTTTCCGGGGTGGCCGGCGCATCGGCCTGGACCGCGAGCGCGAAGGCGGAAAGGGCGAGGAAAAGCAGTGAACGCGACGGCATGGGGAAGGCTCCAGCGAACGTGCAACGACTATACAGCGGCGACAGCGGGGCTTTGATCGATACGGTCTGACCGGCGCTGCACCCAGAAGTGCCGGCGTGCACGCGACTATCAAGACCGGACCCGGTCTCGCGGGTCAGGACGCGGGCTTGAGCCAGCCGCGCGGATCCAATGGCTTGCCGCGCGCGCGCAGCTCGAAGTAGAGGCCGGCACTCTTGCGTCCGCCGCTCGAACCGGCCGTGGCGATGGCCTCGCCGACGTCGACCCAGTCTCCGACATCCTTGAGCAAGGATTCGTTATAGCCGTACAGGCTCATGTAGCCGTCGCCATGATCGAGAATCAGGATGAGTCCATAGCCCTTGAGCCAATCGGCATAGGCGACGCGACCGTGCGAGACGGCGCGCACTTCCGCGCCGTCGTCGGCGGCGACGACGATGCCGGAAATCGCGCGGCCGGAATCGTCGCTGGAGCCAAAGCCGACCGCGACCTTGCCAGCCAGCGGCCATGGCAACCGGCCACGACGGTCGGCGAAAGGCTCGGCCGCCGTGAGTTCCTTGGGGATGTCGGCGAACACATCGCGCAGGCGTTCGAGCAGTTCGAGCAGCGCTGCCTCGTCCTTGCCGAGCGCAGCCAGGCGCGCCGCCTGGTCGCGCAGGCTCAGATCCAGCGCATCGAGCATGGCCTGGCGCTCGACACGCTCCGCATCCAGCCGCGCGCTTTCGCCATTGCGCTCGGCGCGCGTCGCGCCGATCTGCGCGACCTGCTCCTCGATCGCCTGCTGCACGCGTGCGAGATCCGCAAGGTCGGCCAGCAGTTCACCGATGCGGCCCATGCGCGCACGCTGGAAATAGCGGTGGTAGGCCAGCACGCGCGAGGTCGTGGCGACTTCGTTCTGCTGCAGCATCAGCTTGAGTTCCTCGTGCCGGCCCAGCGCATAGGCCGAGCGCAGCAGCGCGGCGAGCGCATCGCGCTGCGTCGCAAGCTTGTGCTCGAGTTCCTTGCGCGCCCGCTGCAGCTGGTCCAACGCCTGCTGCTGCTCGGCCAGCTTCTCGTCGAGCTCGCGCAGCTCGCGCGCGATCGACGCAATGCGCGTCTCGCGCTCGCGCAGCTCGACCGCGACGCCGCCTTTTTCCGCTTCGGTGGCCTTGCGCTGCTCGGCGAGTTTGCGGATTTCGTCACGCGTGGCCTGCAGCTTGCGTTGCGCCTCGCGCTCCTCGGCGCCGGCTGCGACCGCTTGGGTCTGCGCAGCGGACGGTACGGTCTCCTGCGCCAACGCGTCGAAGCAACAGACAAGCAGCATGGCACCGACCGCAACGAAAACGGCCTGCTGCGCTACGTGCCGCGCCGTCATGAGCAACCCTCGCGAGGCCGCACAGTAGCCCGATGCGCCGCGCATCGGATACCCGGCGACAGCGCTGCACCCGGCGGACGTAGGCACGCAGGCGATCTCAGGCGTCGAATGTCAGCAGCGAACGCCCGGTCATTTCCGCCGGCGCAGGCAGTCCCATCAGCGCCAGCGCGGTCGGCGCGAGATCGCGCAGGGCGCCGTGCTCGATGCGCGGATGGCCTGGTCCGACGTAGACCAGCGGCACGGGTCCGACCGTATGCTGCGTATGCGGCTGGCCGTTCTCGTCGATCATCTGCTCGAGATTGCCGTGGTCGGCGGTGATCAGGATCGCGCCGCCGACGGCGCGGATCGCGGCCTCGATGCGGCCGAGCGCGACGTCGACCGCCTCGACCGCGGCAATGGCCGCCGACAGCAGACCGGTATGCCCGACCATGTCGGGATTGGCGATGTTGCAGGCGATGAAGTCGAAGCGCTGCGAGGCGATCGCATCGACGAGCCGGTCGGTAAGTTCGGGGCAGCTCATCTCGGGCTGCAGGTCATAAGTGGCGACCTTCGCGCTCGGGATCAGCAGGCGCTCCTCGCCTGCATACGGCGTTTCGCGCCCCCCGGAAAAGAAAAACGTGACATGCGCGTACTTTTCCGTCTCGGCGATGCGCAGCTGCGTCTTGCCGAGCGCGGCCAGGTATTCGCCCAGCGTATTGGCCATCGATTGCGGGCGATACGCGACCGCAGTGACGGCGAGGCTGGCGCTGTACTCGGTCAGCGTGACGAAGGCGGACAGCGCGACGCGACGCTCGCGAACGAAACCGTCGAACGCCGCATCGGTGAAGACCTGGGTCAGCTGGCGCGCGCGATCGGCGCGGAAGTTCATGAACACGATCGCGTCGCCGTCGCGCAGCGGCGCCCCCGCGCCGATGACGGTCGGCTTGACGAATTCGTCGTTCTCGCCACGTGCATACGCCGAGGCCAGCGCGCCGATGCCGCTGGCGGCGTGGTATTCGGACTTCGCATCGATGATCGCGTCGCAGGCCAGTTGCACGCGGTCCCAGCGATGGTCGCGATCCATCGCGTAATAGCGCCCGCCGACCGTGGCGATGAACGCGCCGGGGGTGTGGGCGCACTTGGCTTCGAGCGCACGCAGCGACGGTTCGGCGCTTTTCGGCGGCATGTCGCGGCCGTCGAGGAAGGCATGCACGGCGATGCGCGGAACGCCTTCGCGCGCGGCCAGGTCGAGCAGGGCGAAGATGTGGTTTTCGTGACTGTGTACGCCACCCGGCGACATCAGGCCGAAAACCTGCAGCGTCCCGCTGCCGGCGCGGGCCGCGGCGCAGGCCTGCAGCAATGCCGCATTGTTGAAGAATTCACCCGTGGAAATGTCGTGATCGATGCGGGTGAGGTCCTGGTAGACCACGCGGCCCGAACCGATGTTCATGTGCCCGACTTCGGAATTGCCCATCTGACCGTCGGGAAGGCCGACGTGCAGGCCATGCGTGTCAACGAGGTCGTGCGGGCAGGTCGCCAGCAGGCGGCGCCAGTTCGGACAATGCGCGAGCGCGATCGCATTGTGGTCGGTTTCGACGCGATGGCCCCAGCCATCGAGGATCAGCAACAGAACGGGCTTGGGTGCGGTCACGGCGGGAACGGCTGCAGTCGCGGAACGCGCATGGTAGCGGAATCGCCGCAACCCGGAGTCCGCCCGGCATGACCAATGGCAGGGTCACCTCTGGGATTGCAACCCTTTGCGGGAACCTCGCATCAGAGTTGCTGCCAGCAGGAAGCCACGCTTCCGTCATCACCGGGGCCGTCGCGGCCGCCGGGTTCACTTTCACAGGAGTCGTTTCATGGTCACCCGAACGCTTGCTATCGCCCTCTGCGTCATCTTCTCCGCTACCGCCCAGGCCGGCAGTACCGGGCCGGACATCGACAAGGTCAACGGTTCGATCCGCATCGACGAAGGCCAGCTCGCCGGTGATCTCGAAACCGTCAACGGATCCATCCACCTCGCCCCTCACGCCAAGGCCGACTCGGCCGATACGGTCAACGGCTCGATCGAGATCGGCGACGACAGCGAACTGAAGTCGGCCGAAACCGTCAACGGCGCCGTCTCGCTGGGCCAGCGCGCCCGCGTGCACGGCGACGTCGAGTCGGTCAACGGCGCGATCACGCTGGAGCGCGGTGCCGAGATCAGCGGCAAGGTGTCCAACGTCAACGGCCGCATTCGCACGGAAGCGGCACGCGTCGGCGGCGACATCGAGACCGTTGCCGGCGATATCGAGATCGGCGCGGACTCGCGCATCGACGGCGGCCTGCTCGTGGAAAAGCCCAGCGGCTGGTCCTGGGGCAAGCAGAAGCTGCCGCGCGTCGTGATCGGCCCGAACGCAGTCGTGCAGGGACGCCTGGTATTCCAACGCGAAGTCGAGCTTTACGTCAGCTCCAGCGCCAGGATAGGTGCGGTCGAAGGCGCGACGGCCAAGTCCTTCAGCGGGGCGACGCCGTAACAAAGGCAAAGCGAGGCGCATGCCGGTAGCGGGAGCCGCGCACGGCTCCCGCCGAACCCCTGGCGAACGTAACGCATGGCGCCTGTCATGACTTCCGGCCTGGCCGCGAATACGCGAGCGCACCTACACTCGCGCTTTGCGTGTTCTTCCGGAGGCTTCATGCGCCACGTCATTCTCATCGCGAGCGCCGCACTCACGCTCGTCGCCTGTTCTGAAGCACCGCCGCCGGCAGCACCGCCCGCTCCCGCCGCTGCGACCGCGCCGGCCACGTACAAGTCGACCTTCGCCAGCAGCGGCGTCGACTTCGCCGAACGTCTGAAGAAGCTGTCCTCGGACGAATTCGAGGGCCGCGAGCCGGGTACGCTCGGCGAGCGCCTGACCACGGCGTACCTCAAGGACGAGTTCGAGCGCATGGGCCTCAAGCCCGGCAACAACGGTTCGTGGTTCCAGTCGGTGCCGACCGTCGAGACCGCGCTGCAGAACACCGATCTCACGCTGGCCATCGCGGTCGGCGGCGGCACAGAGACCTTCGCCTACAAGACCGACATGGTCGTCGGCAATCTCTCTGCCAAGCCTGAGGTGACGCTGAAGGATTCCGAACTCGTCTTCGTCGGCTACGGCGTCAACGCGCCGGAACAGAGCTGGAACGACTACGCCGGCCTGGACGTCAAGGGCAAGACCGTCGTCGTGCTCGTCAACGATCCGGGTTTCGGCAATAACGACGCGGAACTGTTCAAGGGCCGCGCCATGACCTACTACGGCCGCTGGACCTACAAGTTCGAGGAAGCCGCTCGCCAGGGTGCGGCCGCCGCGCTGATCGTGCACGAGACCGAAGGCGCCGGCTACGGCTGGGGCGTGATCGAGAACAGCTGGAGCGGGCCGCAATTCGACCTGCCGTTGAGCGAAGACCCGGCACCGCGCCTGGACGTGGCCGGCTGGATCACCAAGGCCTCGGCCGAGCGCCTGTTCGGCAAGGCCGGGATAGATTTCGCCGCGCTCAGAAAGAGCGCCGACGTGCGCGGTTTCAAGGCTCAGCCGCTCGGCGCGAAACTGTCGGCCACGCTCAAGAGCACGATCAAGAGCGGCACGTCCGACAATGTCATCGCATTGCTGCCGGGCAGCAGCAAGCCCGACGAAGCCATCGTCTACAGCGCGCACTGGGATCACCTGGGCAAGGACACGACGCTCAGCGGCGACCAGATCTACAACGGCGCGGTCGACAACGCGACTGGCGTCGCCGGCCTCCTCGTCATCGCCGAGGCCTTTGCCAAGCAGAACCCGGCGCCGCAGCGCTCTATCGTGTTCGCCGCCGTGACGCTCGAAGAATCCGGCCTGCTCGGTTCGCGCTACTACGCGACGCATCCGCCGATTCCGATGGACAAGACCGTCGCCAACATCAACATGGACGCACTGAACCTCGTACCGACCGCGCGCAACTTCGCCGTCGTGGGCTTCGGCCAGTCCGAACTCGACACCTACCTCAAGGACGCCGCCGCAACCCAGGGCCGCGTCGTCACGGCCGAGGAATCGCCGGAGAAAGGCTTCTTCTTCCGCTCCGATCATTTCAACTTCGCGCGCAAGGGCGTGCCGGCGCTATATGCCAAGGGCGGCGTCGACCTGTTCGAGGGTGGCGAAGCGGCCGGCCGCACGGCGTTCGACGACTACGGCAAGAACCGCTACCACCAGGTTGCCGACGAATATCGCGACGGCATGCCGCTGGACGGTGTGATCGCGGATCTCGAAGTCATGTACAAAGTCGGCAGCAAGCTGGCCGGCGAGGCGAGCTGGCCGCAATGGGCTGCGGACAGCGAATTCAAGGCGGCGCGGGACGCGAGCAAGAAATAGCTATTTTGTTTTATATGCGAAATCTATAAATGAAATCAGCCGCCACAACCTCCCTCTTCCCCACGCTCGCTTGCGAACGTTGGGAAGAGGTCTTTTTGTTGCGTCATCCGCACATCTGACTTCCGCTCAGGGGCGAGCTTTGAGCGAGCCCAGGCGAGGGGAAGAGCACGGGCCGCACTTCGATTGCGCCCGCGCGGCTTGCGCGGTTGCCGGCCCGGCGACAAGCTTCCACGTCCCCGTGCCACTGCCCCGCCCATGCCCATCTTCCTGATCGTTTCGGTATTGCTGCAGTTCTTCTGCCTGGTGCACATGGTGCGCACGGGCCGGCCGCACTGGTGGCTGTGGGTCATCGTGATCGGCTCCTTCCTCGGCGTGGCCGTGTATGTCTTCACGCAGGTGCTGCCCGACCTGCGCAACGATCCGGCCAGCCGCCGCCTCGTGCGCACCGTACGCGACCGGATCGATCCGGAGCGCCAGCGCCGGCACATCGCACAGCAGCTCGACGTCGCGGACACCGTGGACAACCGCCGCCGCCTGGCCGAGGAATCGCTGCGCCTGGGCGACTACGCGAATGCAGCGGAGCTCTATCAGTCCGTGCTCAAGGGCATCTACGCGACCGACCCCGCCTTTCTGCTCGGCCTCGCGCGATCGCAGGCCGGACTGCAGCAGTACGCCGCCGCGCGCGACACGCTCGATACGCTGATCAGGGCCAACCCGCAGTTCCGTTCCGACGACGGCCATTTTCTCTACGCGCGCTGCCTCGAGGAACTTGGCGAACACCAGCGGGCGCTCGACGAATACGAAGTGCTCGCGTCCAGCTATCCCGGCGAGGAGCCGCGCCTGCGCTACGGCCTGCTGCTCAAGCAGCTGCAGCGTCCCGGCGAGGCGCGCCGCGTGTTCGAGGACATGCTCAAGCGCGCCCGCGCGGCGCCGAAGTACTACCGGCGCAAGGAGCAGGCGTTTCTCGACGCCGCGCAGAGGGAACTGGCGGCGCTGCCGCATTGAAGTCGAGGAAAATACGGTAGAAAAGTGAGAAACGAGTAAACAGCAGAGCGACTCCGGTTCACATCACTGTGCCGGCCCGGCTGCATCGGCCCGGCTTCCGCTCAGTCGTTTCTCACTCCTCCTCCCTCTGCACTAGCCCTTTTGGCCCAGGGCAGACCGCGTCGCCTTACCTACAATCGGGCCAGCCATCTCCCGCAAGGAACCGCCGATGTCGCTGTTCGTTTCCGCCGTCCTGCTGGCCGCCGCGACTACCGCGCCCGAAGCGGGAAGCAGCCGTGTGCTGCGCTTTCCCGATATCTGCGGCGATGCCGTCGCCTTCGTCCAGGCCGGCGACATCTATCGCGTCGCGGCCGCCGGCGGCACAGCGCAGCGCCTGACGTCGCACATCGGCAACGAGCTGTACCCGAAATTTTCGCCGGACTGCCGCTGGATCGCCTTCTCCGCCGAATACGATGGGACGCGCCAGGTCTACGTGATACCGGCCGACGGCGGACTGCCGCGCCAACTGACCTGGTACGCCGACGTCGGCAGCATGCCGCCGCGCGGCGGCACCGACTATCGCGTGCTGGACTTCAGCCCGGACGGCAGTAATGTGCTCGTGCGCGCGAATCGCGTGCCGTACGACGAGCGCAGCGGCCGCCTCTACCAGGTGCCGGTCGCTGGCGGCCTGGAAACACCGCTGGCCATGCCCGAAAGCGGCGGCGGCATGTTCTCGCCCGACGGCAAGTCGGTGGTCTACACGCCGATCGACCGCGACTTCCGCAGCTGGAAACGCTATCGCGGCGGCCGCGCGCAGGACGTCTGGACCTACGACCTGTCCAGCAACACCTCCAGGCGCCTGACCGACAACCGCGCGACCGATCACCAGCCGATGTGGATCGGCGACACCATCTATTTCGTCTCCGACCGCGGCCACACGCTGAATCTCTGGTCCATGCCCACGAGCGGCGGCGAGGCGCGCCAGCTCACGCGCTTCGACGATTTCGACATCCTCTGGCCCAGCGCAGGCAAGGACGCGCTGGTATTCGAGCAGGGCGGCTGGATCTGGCGTTTCGACCCGGCCACGGCGCAGGCAGCCAAGATCGACATCCGTGTGACCGGGGACCAGCCGCAGGCGCTGCCGGCCTGGAAGAAAGTCGCCGCACAGATCGAATCCTTCGACGTCTCGCCACACGGCGAACGCGTCGTGTTCGGCGCGCGCGGGGAACTGTTCAGCGTGCCCGCGAAGAACGGCGAGATCCGCAACATCAGCAAGACTCCGGCCGCGCGCGAGATCAGTGCGACCTGGTCGCCCGATGGAAAGAGCATCGCCTACCTGTCCGACGAAAGCGGCGAATACGAGGTCTACGTGCGCAGCCAGGACGGCAGCGGCGAACCGCGCCGCGTCACGCGCGACGGCGGCATCTGGCGCTTCCCGCCGGTCTGGTCGCCGGATTCGGGCAAGCTCGCCTATGCGGACAAACGCCAGCGCCTGCGCATCGTCGATGTAGCGAACGGCAGCCAGCGCGAGGTCGACCAGAGCACGTTCGACGATCTCACCGACTACGTGTGGTCGCCCGATTCGAAGTGGCTGGCTTACGCCAAGGCCAACGCGGCCGGACTGTCGCAGGTATGGCTGTATTCGCTGCGCGACGGCAACACCGACGCCGTTACCGAGGCAACGAGCAACGCATTCAATCCGGCCTTCGATCCCAAGGGCCGCTGGCTATATTTCCTGTCCAACCGCGACTACAACCTGACCTTCAGCGCGTTTGAACAAAACTACCTGTATACCAATGCCACGCGCCCCTACGCATTGACCCTGGCCGGCAGCGGCCCGGCGGTCTATCCGCTGCCCAGCGACGAGGTGAAGCCGGTCGCCGCAGCGGCAGCCGACAAGCCTGCCAAGGACAAGGGCAAGGACGCAACCGCCGCCGCGATCGCGAAAGACATCAGCGTCGACCGCGACGGTATCGTCGGGCGCGCCGTCGCACTCAAGGTCGGCTCGGGCAACTACCGCAGCCTGCAGGCCGGCGGCGACGCGGTCTACTTCCTTTCCGGCAATCCGCGCCAGCAGCAGCCACTGGAACTGCGCCGCCTCGCGCTCGACGCGGACCAGGACAAGGCCGTCGCTGCGAACATCGCCGACTACCGCCTGTCCACGGGCGGCGACATGCTGCTGCTCAAGCAGGGCGAGCGCTTCGCCGTGGTCAAGGCCGATGCCGGCCAGGACTTCAACGCCGGTGCGCTGAATCTCGACAAGCTCGAGCTCTACGTCGACCCGCGCGTTGAATGGCAGCAGGAGTTCGCCGACGCCTGGCGCATCCTGCGCGACTGGTTCTACGATCCCGGCGTGCACGGCGGTATCGAGCGCTGGAATGCGATCCGCGACCGCTATGCCGCGTGGGTGCCGCACCTCGGCAGTCGCGCCGATCTCGACTATCTGCTGCAGGAAGTCGCCGGCGAGCTCAATGCCGGTCATGTCTACGTGCAGTCCTCGTCGGACATGCCCAAGGTCGAGCGCCGCGCCGGCGGCCTGCTCGGCGCCGAGTTCGCGACCGACGCCTCCGGCTATTTCCGCTTCGCGAAGATCTTCGCCGGCGAGAACTGGAATCGCGACCTGCGCTCGCCGCTGACCGAGACCGGCGTCAACGTCAAGGAAGGCGAGTACCTGATCGCGGTCGACGGCGTCGATGCGCGCAGCGTGAAGAATCCCTACGCGCTGCTGCAGGGCCGCGGCGATCAGGTCGTGAGCCTCAGCGTCAACCGCCGGCCCAGCGCCAGCGGCGCACGCGAAGTGCGCGTGCGCACGCTGACCTCGGAGCTGGGCCTGCGCTACGCCGACTGGGTCGCGGCACGCCGCGCCTATGTCGACAAGCTGTCCAACGGCCGCATCGGCTACATCCATGTGCCGAACACCGCGGTCGAAGGCAACCGCGAACTGAACCGCGGCCTGCTCGCGTATCACGACAAGGAAGCGCTGATCATCGACGACCGCTACAACGGCGGCGGCTTCATTCCCGACCGCATGATCGAACTGCTCGCACGCACGCCGCTGAACTACTGGAAGCGCCGCGGCGTCGATCCGGCGCCGACGCCACTGGTATCGCACGACGGACCCAAGGCGATGCTGATCAATGGCCTGTCGAGTTCCGGCGGCGATGCGTTCCCGTACTATTTCAAGAAATTGAAATTGGGACAATTGATCGGCACGCGCACCTGGGGCGGTCTGATCGGCATTTCCGGCAATCCCGGCCTGGCCGACGGCGGCAGCGTGCTGGCGGCAACCTTCCGCTTCATGAGCACCGACGGCCAGTGGGCCGTGGAGAACGAAGGCGTGGCGCCGGACATCGAGGTCATCGATCGGCCCGAGCAGATCGCCGCTGGCAAGGATCCGAGCATCGAGAAGGCGGTCGAGGTACTGCTCGGCCAGCTGCCTGCAAACCCGAAGCCGCGCCTGCAGGCGCCGCCGGCACCGGCGAAATTCGGGGATTGATGGCAGGGCAGATACGGACAGGCGCTCGGGCGCCTGTCCGCCCGTTGTCTGCCATCCACACCGGATCGACGATGTTCCTGCCCGCGCAACCTCCCGCGCAACGCTCCTCGTCGTACGCGCTACCATCGACGCGGTCTACCGGGAGAGCCCATGATGCAATGCTTTGTATACAAAAGCCTGCGCCGCGCCGACACGTTTGTCTATCTGCGCGAACGCGATGCGTTCGAGCTGGTGCCGCCGACACTGGCCGCCACGCTGGGACCGCTGAGCTTCGTGATCGAGCTGGCGCTGTCGCCGGAACGCAGGCTGGCGCGCGAGGATGTAGATACCGTCATCGCGAATCTGCGGGGTCCTGGCTTTCACCTGCAGTTGCCGCCACCGCCAGTGGGGACCACGCAATGAAGCGGCTCTGCGGCACCGCAACATGAACGGCGCGACAGGCTGAACCGGGTTTTACCGCGGGCGCGGTAGTAACTGCATATACTCGCGCGGGTTTGGCCGTTCGCGCGGAAACGCCGGCGGCCCGGGCGCGACCGCAGCGGATCGCCCGGCCTGTTCCCCACCCGCCCGATCTGTACGGAAGTTCCGCGTGCCCCGAGCCAAGCCGACGCGCCTTGCCGCCTTCGTCGCCAGCCTGCCCTACTTCCTGCCGGCGGCGCTGTGTCTGCTGATCGTCGCGTTCGTGGTGCATCCGGCCGTGCTGCTGCTGCTGCTCGCGGCCAATTCCCTCACGCTGGCGGCCATCTGCCACGGCCTGGGCTTCGACCAGGAAGACAGTTTCGCGCGTACGGTGCTGCGCCGCGGCGCAGCCCATTTCGTTGTACTGGCCACGTACACCGCCGCGGTGATGCTGCTGCTCGGCTGGCCGCTGGCCTGGCTGCTGCAGGGCGGTTCGCTGCCGGCGACGATGTGCCTGTCGGCGGCGGTCGTCGTCGCCCTGCTGCTGCTCTGGCGCCTGTGGCCGGCCTTCGGCCTCGTGCTGGTCTGGGACGACGCCTATCCCGACGACGAACAGGGTTCATGGATATTGACCGCGGTGTCGCGCAGTGTGAGCTTTGCGCGCCATCTGACCGGCGAGCACGAATTGTTCTTCAGCCACGGCCTGCCCGTGGCCCTGGCGCAGTTGGTCATGGTCTGTCTGGCCGTCGGCATCGCCGGACTTGGCCAGGGTCTGCCGACGGAACTGCGCACTCTGTTGCTGTTGATCTATGTAGCGGCGCTGCCACTGGCGCAGTTGCTGGTCGCAAACCGCTGTCTGCGCGCGCTGCTGACGGCGCGCCGCGCGCGCTACGCCCAGACGCCGGCGATCCGTACCGATCCCGCCGTCGGCGACTGCGCGCTGCCGCGCGAGCTGCCCACTGGCCTTGCCCCGGCCGAACTCGACGCCGCGCTGCTGCACGCCACGCGCTGCGGCCAGGTCGAACTGGCACTGGCCGCGCTCGAACGCGGTGCAGATCCGAATACCGTGCCAGGTGCCGGCGAGCGCGACCAGCGCAGCGTGCTGATGCTCGCCACGACACTGCCCGAGGTGCGCCTACTGCGCGCGCTCATTGCCAAGCGCGCCGATGTGAACCGCGTGCATGCGGGGCTGAGTCCGCTGCTGGCCGCAACCCGCGACAGCTACCAGGGCCGCCCCGATGCCGTACTGACGCTGCTCGCCAACGGCGCCGACCCAGCCATCGGCGACGCGCGGGGCAATACGGCCCTGCACTACGCGGCGCTCGCCGCCGAGCCCATCGTGGCGGCCATGCTCATCGACGCCGGCGCGCCGCTGGCCGCGATCAATCGCGACGGCCTGACGCCGCTGGGGCAGGCAGCCCATGCGGCAAACTGGACATTGTTGCGTTTCCTGCTGGAACACGGTGCACGCAACGAGGTCGAGCACGCCCAGCCGGCGCTGAGCGCGGCGGCGGCGATCGCAGACGACGACATGACCGGCGTGAAGCTGCTGCTCAAGCAGAAGGCGCGCGTCGATGCGCAGGGCCCGCTGGGACGCACCGCGCTGATGGCCGCCGCGCTGAGCGGCCATGCGGCAATTGCGCGCTGCCTGCTCGATGCGGGCGCCAGCGTCGACCTCAGCGACAGCCATGCCACGACTGCGCTGATGGAAGCCGCGCGCGCCGGCGCCGCCGAGGTGATCGCCCTGCTTGCAGCGCGCAAGCCGGATCCGAACCGTGTCGATCATCTCGGGCGCAGCGCGCTCGCGATCGCATGCCAGTCACGCCAGGCGAACGCGACCGTGGTGCGCGCGCTGCTCGCGCTCGGCATCGACCGCCATCGTCCCTGCACCGACGGCCGCCGCGCGCTCGATCACGCGATCGCCGGTGGACGCTGGGATCTGGTCGCCCTCATCGATCCGGACTACGCCTTGCCGAGTTCCGTCGCCGAAAGTGCGGGCAGCGCGGTCGCCGACTCGCCGGCCCATCTGCTCGACGCACTGCGCTTCGGCCACTGGACCATTGCCGAAGGGCTACTGCCGCGGCTGGGTCAGTGGTCGCAGGCCGACCTCGCCGGTATCTGGCTCGAACTGGCGACCCACAGCGACGCGCGACCGCGCCAGTGGCTGCTCAACCACGGCCTGCGGGCCGACGCGTTCACCACGCGCAGCAGTCTGTTTTCCGCTGCGCTGGAGCGCCTGCCCGATGCCGCGGCCGCGGTGGCCGAGCTGGTCCAGGCCGGCGCCAACAGCGGCGGCGCGGGCGTACTGCGGCGCGTGCTCGAAGCCGCGCGCGGCGTCAGTGATGCGACGCGGCGCGAACAGCTCCTCGCCCTCGCGCTGGATCTCGCCCAGCGCGGTGCCGACGCGTTCGCCGTCAACGAGCAGGGCGAATCCGCGACGCACCTCGCCGCGCAGCTCGGCGCCGCTACGCTGCTGGATCGCCTGCTCGATGGTGGCGCCAACCCCAATGCGCGCGATCAGGCGGGCCGCACGCCGTTGCATGCGGCGCTGGGCCTGCCCCCGGCGCAGCTCGATGGTGTCGTGCAGTCGCTGATCCGACACGGCGCCGATCCGGAACTGGCCTCCAACGACGGCGAAACCGCGCTCGGCCGCGCCCTCGGGGGCGGCGGCAAATCACTGCAGTACTGGCTGCACTGGCCGAAATGGCCACTGCCGCGGCGTCGCCTGCGTGCCGAAGATCTGGTCGCCGCTGCTGCCTGTGGCGACACGGCCGCGGTCGATCGCCTGCTGACCCTGGGCCTGCCGCTGGAAGGGACCGACGCGCAGGGTGCAACGGCGCTGCTGCGTTCCTGCGGCCACGGGCATGGCGATGTGGTGCGGCTCCTGCTGAGCCGAGGTGCGGATGTGGAGCACGCGGCAGCGGGTGGCGCGACCTGCCTGTCGGCCGCGGCAAGCGCGCGCCGCGACGGCATCGTCGACCTGCTGCTCGCGCACGGCGCCGCGCTGGACCGGAGCCTGCCCGGCGGCGGCACCACGCTGATGATCGCCGCGGCGCTGGGTTTTCCCGAGCTGGTGGAGAAATTGCTGGCGAGCGGAGCCGATGCCAACGTCGCCGACGAGAAAGGCTCGACCGCGCTGCATGCCGCCGCGCACTACGCCTTCAGCCATGCCGGGACGCGCGCGCGCGCCGTGCTCGAAGTGCTGCTGCGCCTCGGCGCGGCCCCGAACGCGCGCAATGCCAAAGGCCAGACCGCGCTGCTGCTGCTGGTCGGCGGCCGCGCCGATCCGGGCTCACCTTGCGATCCGGCGCAGCTCGCACACCTGGTTGCGCTGCTGCTGGATTTCGCCGCCGATCTCGACGCGCAGGACGAACGCGGCGTCAGCGCACTGCATGCGTGCGCGATCCACGGCCTGCTCGGCTGCGCGCGCCAGTTGCTCGCGCGCGGCGCCGAGCGCGATATCCGCGACCGCCTCGGGCGCCGGCCGGCCGATCTCGCCGAACTGCTCGGCCATGTGGATGTTGCGGCTGAACTGGGTTCCAGCACGGCGATTCCCAGCCTGGCGCAGATGCTGCGCCAGCCGGCAAATCACGGCTGAAATGCGGTCAATGAGCAATCAGAAGTGAGTCGGCAGTAACGGCAGAGGCGGAGCGTTCGCTGGTTTCCCACCGCAACGCCTCGTTACCTGTCCGTCGCGGCCCGACGAGGCGAAGCGGCCGCGAGGTGCTTCACCACTCGCGATTGACGCCGCCGACCCATTTCTGTCCGCGTGTCTCGGTCGTGTCGGCCGCGAAGATCTGTTCGAGTTCGATCAGCGCGTCCTGCGAGGACTGGATCAGCGCTGCGTCGTCGTCGTAGAGCAGATGCTGCGCCTTGAGCAGCTCCTCGTCGTGCGCGCGGAACTGCGCCACGCGCTCCTGTGCGACGCGCGGCGGCTGGCCCAACGCTTCGAGCACCTGGCGAGTCAGGTCGAGGCTGCCTTCGAGCGTCTCGCGAATCACCCCGTCGACGTTGAGATCCATGAGCCGGAACGCGTGCTGGCGGTTGCGCGCGCGCGCGAAGATCTTGAGATTGGGGTACATGCGCTTGACCATGCGCGCGGTGCGCACGTTCGCTTCCGGATCGTCGGTCGCGAGCACGAAGATCTCGGCCTTGTCCGCGTGAGCGGCGCGCAGCAGTTCCGGACGGCTCGGGTCGCCGAAATAGATCGTGCTGCCGAAACGGCGCGAGGCGTCGACCTGTTCAATGGAATTTTCCAGCGCCGTGAACGGAATCTTCTGCGCGCGCAGCACGCGCGCGACGATCTGGCCGACGCGGCCGAAGCCCGCAATGATCACGCGCGGCGGATCGCCGTCGATGCGGTCGAATTCGCGCTCGGGCTTGTGCTCGCGCGCCTTGATCAACTGGCCCAGCGCGAGCAGCAGCGGCGGCGTCAATGCCATCGACAGCGTGATGACCAGGGTCAGCATGCCGTGCACGCCCTCATCGATGAGCTGGCTGCCCGCGGCGAGCTGGAAGACGACGAACGCGAACTCGCCGCCCGCCGCGAGCACCGCGGCGAGCGACAGCGACTGCCAGCGATCCAGGCCACCGATGCTGTTGCCGACCACGAACAGCACCGCGCCCTTGACGAGCAGCAGGCTCACGGTCAGGCCGATCACCAGCCACGGCTCGCGCACCAGCAGGCCGAGATCGACCGCCATGCCCACGCTCACAAAGAACAGGCCGAGCAGCAGTCCCTTGAACGGTTCGATCTGCGATTCGAGTTCGTGCCGGTATTCGGAATCCGCCAGCAGCAGCCCGGCAAGGAACGCGCCCAGCGCCATCGAGATGCCGGCCAGCTCCATGAGCCAGGCCGTTCCGATCACGACCAGCAGCGCCGTCGCTGTGAACACCTCCGGGATGCGCGTATTCACCGCGATGCGGAAGACGGGGCGCAGCAGGAAGCGTCCTGCCAGCACGACCAGCGCGATCGTGCCGACGACCTTGCCAGCCTCGATAGTGTTGACCGCGGCGCCCTGGCCGACGGCGAGCACAGGCACGACCGCAAGAATCGGGATCGCGGCCAGATCCTGGAACAGCAGCACCGCGAAGCCCTGCCGCCCGTGCGGTGAAGTGAGTTCCTTGCGCTCGGCCAGCAGCTGCAATCCGAAGGCGGTCGACGACAGCGCGAGCCCCAGGCCGACGATCATGGCCGACTTGGGCGCCATGCCGAACGCGAAGATGGCGATGGCGGCGACGATGCCCGCGGTCGCGAGCACCTGCGCCAGGCCCGCGCCGAAGACCGCCTTGCGCATGACCCACAGACGCTGCGGCGACAGTTCCAGTCCGATGACGAACAGCAGCAGCACGACGCCCAGCTCGGAAATGTGGGCGATCCCGTCCTGGTTCTGCAGCAGTTTCAGTCCGGCTGGGCCGATCACTGCACCAGCGATCAGATAGCCGAGCACCGCGCCGAGTTCGAAGCGCTTGGCGATCGGCACGGCGACGACGGCGGCAGCCAGCAGCACGACCGTGTATTGCAGGATGGTGTGGGTTTCCACGCGCCGCCTCCGGAAGATGTATCCGGATTATGTCACGCGACTTTCGCGGCACTCGCAGGACTCGCAGGATCTGAGACTGGCGATGCGCACACTGGCCCCGCACTCACGAGCCGAGAACGTCATGCACCCGAACCGGTCGCCTCAGCCTGTCGATAGCCCGCACGAATCCACCCTGATCGCGCGCCTCATCGAGATCTGGCTGTATCTCGGCATCGCCGGCGTACTGCTGCTGCCCGCGGCACGCGCGCATTCGATCGCATTCGGCTGGATCGCGTACTGGCTCGTGGGTGCACCAAGCCTGATGTGGGCGATGCAGCATCGCCAGCGGCTGGCGGCCCGTGCACGGACCTTCCTCGTCGGTTCGTTCGTGCGCCGCCGTTCTGACGTGGCCGGGGCGGGAAGCCCGTTCGACCGGCGCCAGGGATGGCGTCACGTCAGGGCGCAGGCACGACGCCTGCGGCCCGCGTTGCGCAGTGTCGCCGTGCATCCGCGCGGCGCGGACGCCACGCTCAGTCGGTGATGCCAAGCCGCTTGCGTTCGAGGCGGCGCAGGAACTCTTCCATGATGCGCCGGTACAGATCCTCGCCGAGGTACTGATCCTCCACACCAGCGTCGATCGACGGATTGTCGTTGACCTCGATCACGACGATGCGATTGCCGACCTGCTTGATGTCCACACCGTAGAGCCCGTCGCCGATCAGGCTGGTCGCCTTGAGCGCCAGTCGCATCACCTCGGCCGGCGCTTCGCGTACCGGCAGGGTCTTGAAGCCGCCGGACTTGGCCGTGCCGCGCGCACCGTGGTTGTAGATCTGCCAGTGACCGCGCGACATGTAGTACTGGCACGCGTACAGCGGCTCCTTGTTCAGCACGCCGATGCGCCAGTCGAATTCGGTGTAGAGGTATTCCTGCGCAATGACCAGCGCGGTGTGCTGGAACAGGTCCTCGGTGCCTTTCTTCAGCTCCTCGGCATTCTCGGCCTTGACGATGCCGCGCGAGAACGAGCCGTCCGGGATCTTCAGCACAATGGGAAAACCCAGCGTCGCCGGCAGCTCGGTCAGCTTCTTCGCATCGTCGCGGAACAGGATCTCGGTTCTGGGCGTCGGCAGTTTGCGCGAGCGCAGCAGGTCGTGCAGGTAGATCTTGTTCGTGCAGCGCAGGATCGAGGTCGGATCGTCCATGACGACCATGCCTTCCTTCTCCGCCTTGTTGGCGAAGCGGTAGGTGTGGTTGTCGAGCGCCGTGGTCTCGCGGATGAACAGTCCGTCGTACTCGGCCAGTCGGGTGTAGTCGTTGCGCGTGATCGGATCGACCTCGATGCCGAGATCCTTGCCGGCCTCGATGAACAGTTTCAGCGCGCGCTTGTTCGACGGCGGCATGGCTTCGGCCGGATCGTGCAGCATGGCAATGTCGTAGCGGTACTTGCGCCGCACACGCGGCTTGCGCCAGAGCTTCTTGGAGAAGCGGTCGAGCGCATCGGCGAACGCGTCTTCCTGCGGATCGTTGAGCGTGTGCAGGCCGGCCGGCTTGATCGCCGCGATGCCCCATTCGCGCTCGCGTTCGAATTCGATGCGCAGGATGGGACAGGGAAAGGTCTCGAATACCTGGCGGGCGAGATCCTGCAGCGGCGCGTAGCTGGTCTCGCCGAAGTAGACCTGCAGGCCGAAATCGGTGGTGTCGCGCGAATCGGGCAGGAAGCGGCTGAGCTTCTGCTCCAGGTCTTCGATATCCAGGCCGTACAGCGAGCGCCGGCGCAGGTCGTTGATCGTGCGCACCGACGGGATCACCTTGTGCCCGCGCGCCTCGGCCAGCAGCGACACGTAGTAGCCGGTTCCCAGGTATTTGTAGCTGCGGCACAGGTTGATGACCTGCGTGCGCTCCTCATCCGTCGCCAGCGATTCGCGCAGGTAATCCTTCGCGGTGACGACATTGTCGGACGGATAGTAGGAACCCCAGTCCGAGGCTTTCTCGACGACGATGACCAGGCGGCTCATGGCGAACCGGCCGGAGTGACGACGCGGACGCGGACATCGGCCGCAGGAACAGGGTCGGGATCGGGCATGGACGGATAGGAGGGGGGCAGTGGACGGCGAGCGGCGCGAGTGTGCCACAGGCATCTGAGGTCAACATGTGGCGATGGTTCACGGAGCCACCGTCAGCGAAAACCAGCCATGCCCGGTTCAGCGAATGCGGCACGACGTCGCCGCTCTGCGCCGATCTGCGGCTGGCGGCGCAGCCACAGCCGCCGCACCCTGATAGTCTCCGCGAGTGCCTCGATCCACCGACTTCCATCTGCGCCGTGCCCGGCCCGCCGACCTGGCCGCCCTCGTCGATCTCGAACTCGCCAGCTTCGCCTACGACCGAATGAGCGCCCGCCAATTCCGCCGCCACCTGTCCAGTCCCAGCGCCGCCGTGCTGCTGGCCGAGGGCGATGACGGACTGCTCGGCTCCGTGATCGTCTTCTTCCGCCGCGGCAGCACGCGAGCCCGGCTTTATTCGCTGGCGACATCGGTAGCCGCGCGCGGCCGCGGCATCGGCAAGGCCCTGCTCGCGGCCGCCGAACGCGTCGCGCGCGAGCGCGGGCTGCGCACGTTGAGCCTGGAGGTCCGCCGCGACAACAGCGCTGCCGTACACCTGTACGAAGCGCACGGCTACCGGCGCAGCGCGGCGCTCGAGAACTACTACGACGACGGTGCGCCGGCGTGGCGCTACGAGAAACCCCTGCAGGCCGACGCTTCGTGAAAACCCTGATCCTCCTTGCTGCCCTGACGCTGGCGCAGAGTGACGATTCACCGCAGGCGGAAGCCGGCGTGGCCACCGACGTGACCGACGCGACGCGCCTGAGCCGGCTGCCGGCAGCGGCGCAGATGCCGCCGAACGTCAGCCTCGTCGAAACGGTGCTCGCGCGCCGGCGGCTGCATCAGCTGGAATCGATGGGTGGACTGCGGCTGCCCCGCATGGATGTCTTCATCAAGGACGGGCGGCATGTGCTGCACAGCGTTGGCTGGAACTACCGCATGCCGTGGCGATTCAATGCCGCGCTGACCGAGCGGCGGGCCCTTCCGGGCGGCTTGAGCGTCGACGAACTCGTTTCCCACCTGACCGACAAGCAGGGCCTGCCGATCGCCCGGCCCGACATCGCCGAAGCCGACGCCGTGGTCGTCCTGTACTGGGCGAACTGGTGCGGTCCTTGCGGCACGGCGCTCAGCGAGATGCGCAAGCTCATGACCGCCGACAGCGGCCGCCGCTTCGTCTGGATCGCGATCGAAGCCGACTCGGTCAAGCAGAACGTACAGCGCGAGACGATGCGATAGGCGGCCTGGGACGCGCGCGCGGCGCGCGTTGCTCCGACGCCTCGGCGTCATCGCCAGAAACCCGCGTCGCCACTTCCGGTGCTTTCCCCCGCGACTCCCAAGGCCCAATGACCACCATCGCCGAACTGATCGACACCTACCCGGCCATGCTCGCACTCGCCATTTTTCTGGCACGCATCGTCGATGTTTCGCTGGGCACCGTCCGCATCCTCGTCGGCTTTCGCGGCTACCGCCTGCTCGCTGCGCTGATCGGTTTCTGCGAAGCGGCAATCTGGGTCATCGCCGCGAGCAAGGTGATCGGCCATCTCGACTACTGGTACCTCGTCGTCGCCTACGCCGCCGGCTACGCCACCGGCAACTTCGTCGGCATCACGCTGGAGCGCCGCCTCGGCGTCGGCACCGAACTGGCTCGGATCATTTCCTACTGCAGCGCCTGCAACCTCGCCGAACAGCTCACGCAGCGCGGTTATTCCGTCGTCGAACTCGCCGGCCGCCACCGCGGCCAGGCTTCGGTGCAGGTGCTGTATGTCGTCGACAAGCGCCGACGCATGCCTGAACTCCTGCGCCTGGTCCATGAACTCGATCCCGCCGCGATCTACTCCATCACCGACGTGAAGTCCTGCCACGGCGAAGACGTGCACGCGCTGGACGCGGACGCGCGGCACGGGATGGCCTTGCGATTCAAGCGCAAATAGCGTCCCCCCGAGCGATGCGGCCGGAGCGAACGTTCGCGGCAGCTGTTCCGGACGGCGCGATCATCCCGGATCCGGTTCGCCAGATTGCCGGTCCCGCGGCTACAGCACCGAAATCGCCCGTGCCCAAGACGCGAACGGAATGTTCCTGAGTACCGTGACCGGTGCGAACACGCCATGCTCGTTGTCCACGAACACTCGGCTGTCGGACGGAACGGCACGGACGAAGGTTTCTATCAACACGTCTCCGCGCCACTCGATCACGAACAGGGAAGGATCCACGAGCGCCGCAACCGCGTCGGCGCGTTCGTCGTCGTCGAAATCGTCAAGGACGCTCTGATCCGGCTCGATCGAAAGCCATCCGAGCCGGCCTTCGATGACGATGCGGCCGTCCTCGGCGGATTCGCCGCCCTGCTCCAGCGCCCAGACCAGGGGCGACCATGAGCTTTCACTTTCGACGAGAAGAATCAACGTGTTCATGACGTGCTGACCGGAACGTTCGTGCTGGAATGAGTGACGAGGAGTGAGAAAAGAGTAGGCGCGTCATGCTTTTCGCACTGCTCGTTCCTCGCTCTGAGTTTCCGTTTCGGATGGCTGAAATACGTGACGGGAAGCGGAACGCGACGTTCTGCGCATCCACTCGTTTCTCACTCCTCTCACTTCGTTCCGCATCAGGCCATTCACCAGTCCATGGCGTCGAGCTTGGCCTTGGTCTGGTCATCCGCCGGCCGCGCGATCAGGCCGCCGGCAGCGGCGATGGTGACGTCGTAGCGCGCGCCGTCGATCAGCGGCATGTAGGCGGCGCTGCCGAAATCCGCATCGACCCAGGGCAGCCATGCCGGATAGCGGCGCTTGATCTGCCACAGATCCAGCACGCCGTCGCTACCGACCGCGCTGACACTCGGCGGAGCGGTCTTTGCCTTGGCCGCGTCGCGCCAGCGGCCGCTGATGCGTTCGACCCGGTACAGCGGCTGCGCGCCGAGACTGACGGCCTGCGGCGTCCACTTGATCACGCGTGCGTCGAGCTGCCAGTCGTCGCCGCTGATCTGCGCGCTCTCATGTGTACCGTCGGCGAGATCGACGCGCAGCGCCCACTGCTGCGGTCCGAATGCGCGCACGCCGATACTCGCCACAGGCTTTTCGGCGCTGAGGCGGCGATAGCCGTCCAGCGACAGGGCCAGCGCGCTGGCGAGCAGGGCGAGGCTGACCAGAACCAGCAGCCAGGCGCTGCGATGACAGGCGGAAAGGCGCCGGCGCTGGCGCCAGCGCCGGCGCACGGCGAAGGACTGCGCGAGCGCGGCCAGCCCGAACAGGGCGGCGGCGACGGCAGGCAGCAGAGCGGGAATATCTGGCAGCATGGTGGATCGCCGTACCCGTGGTGGGCATCGATATGATGGGCCTCGTTATACTGCATCCCTCGTCAACCTCGCATCACGGATCGCCAGCGGCCCGTGGGCATCTACGGGCCACGCCATGCCTATCGTCCTGCGTACCTCGCTCCTGCTTTGCCTGCTGTGTCTGCTCGCCGCCTGCGGCAACAAGGGCGATCTCGTCAAGCCCGGCACCACGCCAGCGCCGGCGAAGAGCGAAGCGGCGAAGTGAACCGCAACGTCGTTCCGGAATTGCAGTTGCTGCCTTTTAGCAAAATGCACGGCGCCGGCAACGACTTCGTCGTGATCGACTGCCGCGAACGGACACTGCCGCTGGACGCCGCGTCGATCGCGCGCCTCGGCGATCGCCACAACGGCGTCGGCTTCGACCAGCTACTCACGATAGAACCCACGCGCGATCCGGACTGCGCCTTCCGCTACGGCATCTACAACCGCGATGGCAGCCAGGCCGGCCAGTGCGGCAACGGCGTGCGCTGCGTCGCCGCCTGGTTGCGCCGCGCCGGCGCGCTCGGCGACGGCATGACACGGCTGCAGAGCCCCAGCGGCGCGGTGGCGGTCGAGATGCTCGACGACGGACGTGTGCGTGTCGACATGGGCGTGCCGCAATTCGCGCCGCAGGCCGTGCCCTTGCGTGAAGACGTGCAGGCGCCGCTGTATCGCCGCCGCCTGGGCACGGCCGACGTGGCGTTCGGCGCCGTATCGCTGGGCAATCCGCATGCCGTGATCGAGGTACCGGACAGCGCCACGGCGCCCGTCGATGCGTGGGGACCGGCACTGGAAACCCATGCGGACTTTCCGGACCGGGCCAATGTCGGCTTCGCTCAGCTGCTGTCGGCGCGCGAGATCCGTCTGCGCGTCTGGGAGCGCGGGGTCGGCGAAACCCTGGCCTGCGGCAGCGGCGCCTGCGCCGCGGTCGTCGTGCTCGCGAGCCGCGGCCGCGTCGGCCGCGAGGTCGACGTGCATCTGCCCGGCGGCCTGCTGCAGATTTCCTGGGCCGGCCCCGGCCAGCCGGTCTGGATGACAGGACCCGCCACCTTTGTCTTCGAAGGGAACTATTACCTATGAGCGACATGACCCTGAAGGACGGCCTGACCGCAATGGAAGTCGCGAGCTACCTGCGCCGGCATCCGGAATTCCTCAACGAGTTTCCTGATCTCGCCCTCGCGCTGCGCCTGCCGCGCGACCAGGGCGCCGCCGCGTCGCTTGCGAGCTACCAGCTCGACGTACTGCGCGACAAGAACCGCGAGCTGACCCGGCGCCTGCGCGAACTCATCGAGATCGCGCACGAGAACGAGCAGCTCATGATCCGCGTGCACAGCCTGACGCTGTCGCTGATGCGGGCGACCTCGCTCGGCGACAGCGTGAGCCGCGTCGTCGCCGGGCTGACCGAGGATTTCCACACCGACCTGGTACGCGTCGTGCTGTTCGGCCGCTGCGACAGCGCGCCGGCCAACGAGTGGCTGATCCTGGAAGCCGGCGGCAAGAACGCGATGCCGGCCTTCGCCGAATTCCTGCAGCGCAACGAACCGCTGTGTGGCCGCCTGCAGCCCGACAAGCTGGCCGTGCTGTTCGGCGCCCGCGCCGGCGAAGTGCAGTCGACCGTGCTAATGCCGGTCAACGGCCTTGGCATGCTCGCCATCGGCAGCCACGACATGGATCGCTTCCATCCGGGCATGGGTACCGTGTTCCTCAAGCTCATCGCCGAAGCGATCACGGCGTCGGTAGCCCGCTATCCGCTGGACTGACCTGCCCTCGTGAGCGCCCTTGCCGCCGACATCGCGCGTTTCCTCGACTACCTGCGCGTCGAGAAGCGCTACGCGGCCGGCACCATCGTCAACTATGCGCGCGAGCTGGCCTCGCTGCAGGCGCATGCGCAATCGCTGGGCCTGACCCACTGGCGCGAACTGCGCGCCGAACCGCTGCGCAGCCTGGTCGCGCGCGAACACCGCCGCGGCCGCGAGGCGGGCAGCCTGCATCATCTGCTGTCCGCGTGCCGCAGCTTTTTCCGCTGGCTGCTGCGCGAGGGCGTGATCACGCAGGATCCCGCTCTCGACGTGCGCGCGCCCAAGCTCCGGCGCAAGCTGCCGCAAGTGCTGGACGTGGACGAGGCGGCCGCGCTGGTCGAGATCCCCGCCGACACCCCGAACGCGGTGCAGGACCGCGCCATGCTCGAGCTGTTCTATTCCAGCGGCCTGCGCCTGGCCGAGCTCACCGGTCTGGTCTGGAACGACATCGATCTCGCCGAGGGACTGGTACGCGTGCTCGGCAAGGGTTCCAAGACGCGCGTCGTGCCGGTCGGCAGCAAGGCGCTGCAGGCACTGCACGCGCTGCTGGCCCAGGCGCAGCCGCTGGGAAGCGCACCCGTGTTCCTGGGTCGTGGCGGCAAGCCGATCTCGCCGGCCAGCGTGCGCCTCCGCCTCAAGGGCTGGGCTCAGTCCCAGGGGGTGTGGAAGCGCGTCTACCCACATCTGCTGCGCCACTCCTTTGCGAGCCACCTGCTGGAGTCCTCCGGCGACCTGCGCGCGGTGCAGGAACTGCTCGGCCATGCAGATATTTCCACGACGCAAATCTATACACATCTGGATTTCCAGCACCTGGCGCGCGTCTACGACGCGGCGCATCCGCGGGCCAAGCGGCGCAAGGAACGGGAGTAACCCGACCGGCGTGCACCGACGGACCTGACCTGTCCGCCGTCTGTACCGACACGGCGACGGCAGCATCCCTCGCCTCGCGCCGGCTTCAGGCCGCATTTTCCGCACGGCCGAAGAGCCCTGCCGCCGGTCGCCGATGACCGGTAATCGCCGTCTCAGGCCGTGCGGCAAGCCAGTGCGATCGTTTTCGCCTGCACGATGCACTGCCACGACGGTCCGGCCGGACCGCTGAACACGGCGTGCGCGTGCGGCGCCGGCGCAATGCCGGCGTTCCCCTCAAATCGCCGGAGATCACTCATGCCCAAGCACCGCCTTGGCGCAGCGCTCGCGCTCGCCCTGTCGTTTTCCGCCGTTGCCCACGCCGGTACGTTCGGCTTCGATCCGTACATCCAGATTCCCACGAACGGTGAGGCCGAAGCCGTCGCAATTGGCGACGTCGACGGAGATGGCCGCGACGATCTCGTCGTGGTGAACAATGCCTACTTTGCGAACACCTGGTCAAACCATGTGCTCGTGTATCCGCAGCAAGCCGACGGAACGCTGGCGCAGCCGGTCGCGGTCGCCTACACCACCAGTTACGGCACCGCGCGCGGCCTGGTGCTGGCAGACATCGATGCCGACGGCGTACTCGACATCGCCGTCGGCTACGGCGGCGGCCTTGCGCTGCTTCGCCGCGATGGCACCGGCGGCTTCAGTCTGCGCAACGTCGTCACGAATCGCGGCGGCGACGTGCTCACGAGCCTGGACGTCGATCGCAACGGCGTCAGCGACCTGATCGGCCTGAGCCATAGTGGACCCGCGACGATCTACTACAGCGATGGCTTCGGCGGCATCGCAAGCCAGCAGACGCTGACGACGCCGGTGGGCGGTTTCAACGACCTGGAAACCGGCGATCTCAACGACGACGGCGTCACGGACCTCGCCGTGATGTCGGGCCAGGCGTATGCGATTCCGAACCTGACCGTGCACCGGCATGACGGTGTGGCCGGCTGGCTCGCCGCGCAGAGCTACACAGTCGGCGCCAGCGAGATCACCGGCGGCCTGGCGGTCGGGGATTTCGACGGCGACGGCCGCGACGACGCCGTGCTGTCGCGCGCGCGAAACTCACCGACCTGGCTGTGGCAATACCGCCAGGACGCCAACGGGCAATTGCAGCCAGTGGCCAGTCTGCCGAGCTACCAGATCCCGGACACGCTGGAGGCCGCCGATCTGGACCGCGACGGGCGCAGCGATCTGGGTGTGCTGCACAGCGGCTGGTCGCGCTTCGGCTTCTACCTGCAAGGCGAAGCGGGTCTTGGCGCGGAGCAGCTGGTCACGATTCCGTACCAGTCGCACTACAACCAGCAAGGCCTCGCGTTCGGCGATCTCAATGGCGACGGCTGCACGGATGCGGCGATTGCGCTGAACAGCACGGGCGTGGCGACGCTGCGTGGGCATGACTGCGCTGCGACGGCGGATCTCGCCGTCGCCATCCGCGCCGAGGAGCGCAGGGTCGCCGCGATCGACATCCTTCACCAGGGTGGCAGCGCGTCGGTGACCGGCGATGTGCTGGTGGAGTTGCGCGCGCGCAGCTTCGGCCGCATCAATGCTCCGTCAAACTGCGTTGCCCAGCCGAGCCTGACTCGGGTGCTTGCGTATCGCTGCACTACCGGCCCGCTGCAGGCCGGCACGACGGAGACGCTGCGTTTCGTGCTCGGCGGCCTGTCGAGCGTCGTGGTCAGTGCCGATGTGACCGCCAGCGCACCGGATCCGGACGAAAGCAACAATGCAGCAACGGTCACGCTGAGGTTCTGAGAACGGCTACGCGGCACCTTCAGCGGTGCCGCCTAGCGTGAGGAGGTATGAGCGCCTGCCGCGCGCGATGCGCGGCAGGCTTGCCGGTCACGGTGCTGGTGCGATGCCGATCGAGGTGAACAGCTTCGCGCTGTCGTAACGGCGATCGCCACGAATCACGGTGCGCACCTTGCGGATATCGGCCATGTTCAAGGTCGGATCACCGTCGATGAGAATCAGGTCAGCGACATAGCCCGGAGCGATGCGGCCGTATTCCTTGTCGCGCTTCATGACCGCAGCGGCGTCGTAGGTCGCCGTGCGCAGCGCGTCCTTCGGTGCAATGCCGGCGGAAACATACAGCTCGAGCTCGCGCGGAATCTGCAGGCCACCCGAGCCGTCGGTGCCGGCGACGATGCGCACGCCGCTGCGATGCAGCAGGCCGACGAAGTCGATCATGCGCCGGTAGCCGTCGCGGTAGGCCGACTCCTGGCCGGGCTTGATCGGCAGGCCGCCGGAACCCGAACGGATGCCGCGCTGCCAGGTCAGCGGCAGACGGTCCATGATCGCGGCGAAGCCCGGGCCGGGCAGGCCCGGACGGCTCAGGAAATCGTCCTCGAACACGGTCAGCGTCGGGTCGACGACGATGTTGCGGTCCTTGAGCAACTTGACGAAGTCGTGCACGGCCGGCGAACCGAGGTCGATGGTCGAACCGTATTCGCCAACCGCGGTGAAGCGCGCCGGCGTGCGCGTGTCCTGCACCTTGTCGAACAGGAAATTCAGCATCAGCATGTTGATGTGCTGGATCTCGTCGGCGCCGTTCTCGACGAACTGGCGCGCCGTCATGAAGGCCGGCACATGGCCACTGACGCGCAGTCCCTTGGCATGCGCCATGCGCGCGATCGCCGGCATCAGCTCGGTCTTGATCGAGCTGTAGATCTTGATCTGCTCATGCCCGCTCGCGGCATATTCGTCGACGATGCGCTGCGCGTCGGCCTCGTTGTCCGCGAGCGCCTTGGTCGGGCCGGCGAACGGACCAGGACCATCGATGATGCCGGCCTTGATGATGCGCGGGCCGATGTCCTCGTTCGCCTCGATCGCCTCGATGCGCGCGGCCAGCACCGGCGGATTGTTGGCGAGATCGCGGATCGTGGTCACGCCCCCGGCGATGTCGAGCACGCCGTCGGCCTGGCCGAAGAAATGCGCGTGCATGTCCCACAGGCCGGGCATCAGGAAGCGGCCGCCGCCGTCGAGCGTCTCCGCGTCGGCCGGTGCGGTGACGTCGGCGGACTTCCCGCTCGCGACGATGCGGCCCTTGTCGATCAGCACGGCGGCATCGTCGACGGTCACACCCGTGGCCGGATCGAACGCGCGCACGTTGCGGATCAGCAGCGGCCGCTTTAGCACCTCGGTCTGCTGCTGCGCGCGCTGCCGGGCCTGACGGCTTTCCTGCGCGTCCTGGGTCTTGGCCAGCGTCGGCAGCACGTCGCCATAACCCTCCCGCACCAGCGAGGACCAGCTCGAATAGCTCGCGAAGAAGCGCTGCTGCTCGTCGAGCCAGACGAAGCTCGGGGTCAGATCGAGGCCATGCATGGCGTACAGCGTGACCTTCTTCGCGCCGGGCTTGCCCTTGACGCGCAACTCGGTCAGCTTCTCGATGCGTGCTTCGCCGGCCGGCAGTATGGCCAGGCGCTGCTCCGGCGCCTTGAGCAGCGCGCGCGTCAGCAGCACGTATTCTTCCGGCGTGCCGTTGAGGCTCAGGTAGAACGCGGGCTTCGCCGACGCCTGGCTGGCGTCCTCGGACGCATTCTTCCAGGTGTACTGGTTGCCGTCGCGACGGAAGGTCTCGTCGACCGGCGCCTTGAAGTAGGTCAGGCCTTTGTTCGCGATGGCGGTGACGCCGCCGTCGCTGCCGACCGTGTACTCGGAATCGAGCTTGGGACCACGACCGCGATCGTTGAACTCGTAGTGCACGCGCACGCTGCCATCCTCGGCGTAGCGCGCCTCCTGGAAGCCCGCCTTGGTACCCATCGTCAGCACCTCGCTGCGCTCGACCTGTTCGGCCGCCGCGGCAAGTCCACTCGCGCACAGCAGCAGCGCGCCTGCGCACAGTCTGAGCTTCATCGTGATTCTCCCGGTAGATCGCCGCAGCCTAGGCGCCCGGGACGACCACGACGAGTGCCGGAAGCTGGGCGCGCGTCTGCACGAAATCTCCGCAACCTGCGGCGCAGGTTCGGCGAAGCGGGACACGATCCGATCGAATCGGTCTACGGCGTGGGTTTCCGCGTCGAGCCGCACGAGCCGTAGCACGTTGCTCTCACCGGCGCGGGCGCAGTTCTTCGCTTCGACGGCCGGTGGCGCGAGTCATCAGCGCTCCGAATGCCCCGCCTCGTCATAACCACCGCGACCGAACAGACCCGGACGGATCAGGTCGACGAACGCTCGCGCCTGCGTCGACAGGTATTTGCCTTTGCGCATGACCACGCCATAGCTGCGTTGTGGAAAATACTGCCGCAGGTTGCGCACTTCCAGGCGCGTCTTGTCGAACTCGGTGAGGCAGATGCCGGTGACGATGGAGATGCCCAGCCCCATGGCGACGTACTCCTTGATCACTTCCCAGCCGCCGACCTCGATCGCGACGCGGTACGGCACGCGGCGCTGCTGGAACACCAGGTCGACAAGGCGATACGTGGTCAGGCGCTGCGGCGGCAGGATCAGGCCGTAGGGCGACAGGTCCTCGAGCTTGATGTCCGGCTTGCCGGCCAGCGCATGGTCGCGCGGCAGGATCAGCATCGGATCGAACCACTGCACGGGTTCGTAGGACAGGTCATGCGGCACATCGAGCATGGAGCCGAACGCGAAATCGACCTGGTCCTGGCGCAGCAGGGCGAGGCCGTCCTTGCCGGTCACATTGTTGAGCTGGAGGCGCACCCCGGGATGCTCGTCGCGGAACGCGCGCACCAGCGGCGGCAGCAGGTACTGGATCGTCGACGAGCCGGCCGCGATGCTGACCTCGCCGGCGTCCAGTCCCTGCAGCTGGCTGCGGAACTGCTGGTCCAGCCCTTCGAGCCCTTCCACCAGCGGCCGCGCCAGTTCGTACAGCATCTGACCCTCGCGCGTCAGCACGAAACGCGGCCGCGCGCGTTCCAGCAGGCGCACGTCCAGCTCGGTTTCCAAGGCAGAGAGCTGCAGGCTGATCGCGGCCTGTGAGAGGAACAGCGCCTCGCCTGCGCGCGCCAGCGTGCCGAACTTCACGATGTGGCAGAACGCACGCAGCTGCTTGATTCGATTGCCTTTGTAGTAGAAGCGCGGAGTTTTCTCCGTATCTCCGCCTGGCTTGGTCTTGCGCTTGGCGCGCGGGGACGGCGTGCCGCTTCGTTGCGCCGTCTCGCCACGCCCCGGCTTCAAACGATCGTTTGATGTGGCCATGATTTCAATCACTTGGAATTTCTTTAACGTTGTTAAAGAAGTGCATTGAAATGTTTGGTTTGTCAAATGGTGCACTGCACGCATAGTCTCGATCCCCTCGAAGGCGGTGGACGGAGATGGCGATGGCAGTTCCTGTGGATCAGTTCAGCGCGGCAGCGGTCGACATCCGCGCCGTGCTCAAGCCCGGCTACGAGCAGATCCTGAGCACGCCGGCGCTGGCCTTTCTTGCTGCGCTGCACCGGCGCTTCGACGCGCAGCGGCGCGAGCTGCTCGACGCCCGCCTCGTCCGCCAGAGTCGCTTCGATGCCGGCGAGCTACCGGATTTTCTTCCCGACACGCGCGCGATCCGCGAATCCGACTGGACCGTCGCACCGATCCCGGTCGCCCTGATCGACCGCCGCGTCGAAATCACCGGCCCGGTCGAACGCAAGATGATCATCAACGCGCTGAACTCGGGCGCAAAGGTGTTCATGGCCGACTTCGAGGATTCGTCGGCACCAACCTGGGAATCCATGCTCGACGGCCAGATCAACCTGCGCGACGCGGTCGCCGGCACGATCGACTACCGCGCAGCCGACGGCCGCGAATACCACCTCAAGCCCGATACCGCCGTACTCATCGTGCGTCCGCGCGGCTGGCACCTGCCCGAAAAGCATGCCCGCGTCGACGGCGAGGAGATGGCCGGCGCGCTGTTCGACTTCGGTCTTTATGCCTTCCACAACGCGCAGATCCTGCAAGGCCGCGACCGCGGCCCGTATTTCTACCTGCCGAAGCTCGAAAGCCATCGCGAAGCGGCGCTGTGGGACGCGGTGATGGCGTTCGCCGAAACGGAGCTGCATCTGCCCGCCGGCAGCATGAAGGCGACCGTACTGATCGAGACTCTGCCGGCCGTGTTCGAGATGCACGAGATCCTGCACGCGCTGAAGACGCGCATCGTTGGCCTGAACTGCGGCCGCTGGGATTACATTTTTTCCTATATCAAGACGTTCCGCGCCCATCGCAGCCACATCCTGCCGGAGCGCAGCCAGGTCGGCATGACCGTGCCCTTCCTCAAGGCGTATTCGGAATTGCTGATCCAGACCTGCCATCGCCGCGGCGCGTTCGCCATGGGCGGCATGGCGGCGCAGATCCCAATTTCCGGCGACGCGGACGCGAACGAACAGGCGCTGGCGCGCGTGCGGACCGACAAGCAGCGCGAGGCCAAGGCCGGCCACGACGGCACCTGGGTCGCCCATCCGGGCCTGATCGCGGTGGCGCTGGCCGAGTTCGACGCGGCCATGCCGGGCGCCAACCAGCTCGACAGGCATCGCGACGACGTGCGCGTCACGCGCGACGACCTGATCATCGCGCCACCCGGCACGATCACGCGGACGGGTTTCCTCAACAATATCGACGTCTGTGTGCGCTACCTCGCCGCCTGGCTCGATGGCCTGGGCTGCGTGCCCATCCATCACCTGATGGAAGACGCGGCCACGGCGGAGATTTCGCGCGCCCAGCTGTGGCACTGGCTGCATCACGACGGACTGACGCTCGACGACGGCACCCCGCTGGATTTCGCGCTGTTCGACGAAGCCATCCAGACCATCGCCGAACGCCTGCCCAAGTCTGGCCTGCCCGGACAGGAGCGCGTGCCGCAGGCCGCCTGGATGCTGGCCGAGCTCACCCACGCGCGCCAACTCGCCGATTTCCTGACGCTACCGGCCTACGCGCTGCTGCCGTGAGGGAGTTCCCGACAAGTCCCTGCACTCTCCACAACCCCGCCGAATGCCTGCTTTGCAGGCATTGGCCGGTCCGGCCCGTTGGGCGTTCAGAGTGATCAGAACCTGCGGTTCTCAGCGATCACCCTTCACCCCCTTGACTCAAGGGGCTCCAGAAACAGATGCGTGTTGCGGCGTGTCAAAGACATCCTCAAAACCGCCTCACGTCCACCACATTCGCACCACACGACCACAAGGCTGATGATCATGACGAGTGCTTTCGCGACCGCCGAACAGTTGTCCCAGGACTGGCAGAACAATCCACGCTGGGCCGGCGTAACGCGCAACTATTCCGCCGCCGACGTGGTGCGCCTGCGCGGCACCGTGCCGATCGAGCATTCGATCGCTCGCCTCGGCGCGGAAAAGCTCTGGAGCCATCTGCACAAGGAGCCGTTCGTCAATGCGCTCGGTGCGCTGACCGGCAATCAGGCCATGCAGCAGGTCAAGGCCGGCCTCAAGGCGATCTACCTGTCGGGCTGGCAGGTTGCCGCGGACGCGAACATCGCCGGCGAAATGTATCCCGACCAGTCGCTGTACCCGGCCAACTCGGTCCCACTGGTGGTCAAGCGCATCAACAACACGCTCCTGCGCGCCGACCAGCTCCACCACGCCGAAGGCAAGGACGACATCGACTGGCTTCAGCCCATCGTGGCCGACGCGGAAGCGGGCTTCGGCGGCGTGCTCAACGCGTTCGAACTCATGAAGGCCATGATCGAGGCCGGCGCCGCGGGCGTGCATTTCGAGGACCAGCTCGCCAGCGTCAAGAAGTGCGGCCACATGGGCGGCAAGGTACTCGTGCCGACGCGCGAAGCGATCGAGAAGCTCAACGCGGCGCGCCTCGCCGCTGACGTCATGGGCGTGCCGACGCTCCTGATCGCACGCACCGACGCCGAAGCCGCCGACCTGCTGACCTCGGACATCGACTCCAACGACAAGGCATTCTGCACGGGCGAACGCACCGTCGAAGGCTTCTACAAGACCCGGCCCGGGATCGACCAGGCGATCAGCCGCGGCCTCGCCTACGCGCCCTACGCCGATCTGGTCTGGTGCGAAACCGGCAAGCCGGACCTCGCCTTCGCCAAGCAGTTCGCCGAAGCCATCCACGCCAGGTACCCGGGCAAGATGCTGGCCTACAACTGCAGCCCGAGCTTCAACTGGAAGAAGAACCTCGACGACGCGACCATCGCGAAGTTCCAGAAGGAAATCGCCAGCTACGGCTACAAGTTCCAGTTCATCACGCTGGCCGGCTTCCACTCGCTGAACTACTCGATGTTCAACCTCGCCCACGGCTATGCGCGCAACCAGATGAGCGCCTTCGTGGAACTGCAGGAAGCGGAATTCGCCGCGGCCGACCGCGGCTTCACCGCGGTCAAACACCAGCGCGAAGTCGGCACCGGCTACTTCGACGCGGTCACGCAGGCCATCCAGAACGGCCAGTCCTCGACCACCGCACTGAAAGGCTCGACCGAGGAAGAACAGTTCCACGGCAACCGCCACGCGGCCTGAGCGCCGGCGGACCAAGCCGCGCGTTGACCTGGGTCTCCAGGCAGCGCGACATCAAGCAGATCTCCTGGGGAGGAGAGAGGTGCGCCGGACCCGATCGCCGGATCGGGTCCGGCCGTGCTTTGCGGCGCTTTGGATACGCAGGCGGCACCCCCCAGATAACGCGTCGTGAACCCGGCTCCGCACCGGCTCGGCTACAATCCCGCCCATGACCAATATCGTGAAATTCAAGGCACGCGGTCCGCGCGCCTATCTGCGCGAGGCGCAGGAGCAGCAGATTCCCGTCCGGATCAAGCGCGAAGGCATCGATCCGGGCTGGGTTCACGGCATGATCGTCGATGTTTCCGGCGATTTCGTGTTGATTGCCGAAATTTCCGACTCCATGCGTTTTGATGGTTTTCTTGCCCTCTCCCTGGGCGATGTGAGCCACGCCGAAGAAGATCCCTCGCGCGAATTTGTCGAGAAGGCGCTGGCACTGAACGAGGAAACCCTCAAGGCACCGCCCGGTTTCCCGCTCGACAACTGGGCCAACGTGGCGCGTGCCGCGGCGGCGCTGGCACCGGTAATCTCGGTGAACATGCTCGATGAGGAAACCGGCGAAGCCAGCTACATCGGAAAACTCGAGAACGCCGGTCCCGAAGTGCTGACCTTGCGCGAGATCGACCCGAACGCGCGCTGGTATCCGGATGCCGGCGACTACGAGTACGACGACATCGGCTCCATCGGCTTCGGCACGTCGTACATGCAGACCCTGTTCCGTGTCGCCGGAGAACCCGGCGGCCCGGTACCGCAGGAGCCGCGCCTGCACAGTACCGACCCGCGTTAGGCCCGCCGCATCGTGGCCGGCGCGTTGCGCCCTACCGGCATCACCCTGCACCGCGCCTCGCACCTGCTCGAAGTGAGCTTCGAGTCGGGCGAGACGTTCAAGCTGCCCTGCGAATACCTGCGCACCCACTCGCCCAGCGCGGAAGTGCAGGGGCACGGTCCGGGACAGCGCGTGCTCGTGGCCGGCAAGCGCCATGTCAACATCGACGCGATAGACCCCGTCGGCCATTACGCCGTGCTGCTGCGTTTCGACGACGGCCATCAGACCGGCATCTTTTCCTGGACCGTGCTGCACGACTTGGGCCGCAACCAGGAAACGAACTGGGCTGCATACCTCGCGGCGCTGGAACAGGCCGGACTGGCGCGCTGAGACACGGCGAACGGCCGGATCGTCGAAATGCCGATTCCGGCAAAAGCCGGGTCGGCTCATCCCTTCCCCTGCGCCGCAATTACCGGCCAAATAGGCGACATGGCCGCAGCGGGGGGTGTCGATGCGTGTTTCTGGGTTCCTGACTCGACTGTTGGGCAGCGTCTGTCTTGCCGCCGCGACCAGCGCAACCGCTGCCCCGGTGCCCGGCAGGACCGAACTGCGCATCGAGATTCGTCAGCCTGACGGTGCGCAGGCCATTCTCGCGCGCAGCCTCGACACACAGGAAGAACGTGCCTTTGGCATCAGCAACGCCAGCGATGGACGTCCGGAAGCGCTGGGCGCGCCGCTGCCGCCACTGCCCCCGGCGACTGCGGAATACCCGCCCGGCGCCTCGCAGCTCGAGTTCGTGCAGAAACGCGGTGTCTGGGTCCGCACGACGACGTTCAGACGTGGCGACGACGGGAACTGGCTGCTGACGTCCGACCAGCTCGACAATCCCCGCGACAGGACCACGCTGAGCAAGCCTCTGGTCGGCACGATACGGCCGGTGCAGTAGCCGCAATGATTGGCGCCGTAGCGCAGGGCGTGCGGCTTGCTCCACCCGCGACATGCCGTCGCAATCCCGTGATCGGCGCAGCCGGGTGCGCTAGCATCGCCAGCCTATGAGCGACCAGCCAACCACCCATTTCGGCTACCGCGACGTTCCGGTCGCGGAGAAGCAGAAACTCGTCGGCGATGTGTTCACCTCCGTCGCGGCGAACTACGACCTCATGAATGACCTCATGTCATTCGGCATCCACCGGCTCTGGAAGCGGCACTTCGCCGCGATCAGCGGCCTGCGTCGTGGCGACCGCGTGCTCGATCTGGCCGGCGGCACCGGCGATATCGCGGCGCTGCTGCTGCCCCTGGTCGGCGAACACGGCGAGGTCGTTCTCGGCGACATCAACAGTGCGATGCTGCGCGTGGGCCGCGACCGCCTCACCGACCGCGGCCTGGTTCAGGGACTGCGCTATGCGCAGATGAATGCCGAGGCATTGCCGTTCCCGGACCGGAGCTTCGATGCGGTGACGATCGCGTTCGGCCTGCGCAACGTGACCGACAAGCAGCGTGCGCTCGATGAGATGCACCGCGTGCTGCGGATCGGCGGTCGCGCGCTGATCCTCGAATTTTCCGCCGTGCGCCAGGACTGGCTCAAGCCGCTGTACGAATTCCACTCGTTCCAGGTACTGCCGCGCCTGGGCCGGCTGTTTGCCCAGGATGCCGACAGCTACCGCTATCTGGCCGAGTCCATCCGTAAGCATCCCGATCAGGAAACCCTGAGCGGCATGCTGGAGCAGGCCGGCTTCGCCAAGGTCGAGGTACGCAATCTCAGCGCCGGCATCGTCGCGATTCACCGCGGCTACCGGGTCTGACGGCGGCGCTGAACGGCAACCCGGCCGCTGGCGACCCGGAACCGCCGCTCACGCCGCTGAGTGTCGGCGCCAGGGCGATACGAGGGACGGCGCTCCAGTCGATAGCTGCGGCAACTGCTGCCGCTGGCGCGCGGTGGCATACTCGGCACCTTCGTACGCTGCGCGAATCCTGCCATGCCCTCGATCCATTCCGTGCTCCCCGTCCTTGCCCTGTTCGCCATGTCGGCCCAGGCCGCGAACGATCCCAATTCGTATGCCGAGACGGACAAGGTCCGCGTCACTGACCTTGCGCTGGACGTGCATGTGGCGTTCCAGTCGCGCCAGATCATCGGCAAGGTCGAACTCAGCCTGGACTGGCGCGACAAGGGCGCCCGCGAGCTGAAGCTCGATACGCGCGACCTGTCGATCGCCACGGTGGAACTGGTCGATGCGGCCGGGAAATCATCACCCGCGAAATTCTCGCTCGGCGCCGTGGACAAGATTCTCGGCACGCCGCTGCTGATCGAGTTCGGCGAGCAGATGCCCAAGGTGCGCGTCTCCTACGCCACCAACCCGAACGCGTCAGGACTGCAGTGGCTCGGCGAGGCGCAGACCGCGGGCAAGAAACATCCTTTCCTGTTCTCCCAGTCCCAGGCCATCCACGCGCGCTCGTGGGTGCCGCTGCAGGACACGCCTGCCGTGCGCTTCACCTACAAGGCCGACGTGCATGTGCCCAAGCCGCTGCGCGCCGTGATGAGCGCCAACAACAACCCGGATGCGACGGTCGGCAGCGGCGAATTCCATTTTGAAATGGACAAGCCGATTCCTTCGTACCTGCTGGCAATCGCCGTCGGCGACATCGCGGTGAAGACGACCGGACCGCGCACGGCCGTCTACGCTGAACCGAGCATGGTGGACAAGGCAGCGAAGGAATTCGAAGACACCGAGAAGATGATCGTCGCGACGGAAAAGCTCTATGGCGACTACCGCTGGGGGCGTTACGACATTCTCGTGCTGCCACCGAGCTTCCCGTTCGGCGGCATGGAAAATCCGCGCATGACGTTCGCGACGCCAACCGTGATCGTCGGCGACAAGAGCCTGACCTCGCTCGTCGCGCATGAACTCGCGCATTCGTGGTCGGGCAACCTTGTCACCAATTCGAGCTGGAAGGACATCTGGCTCAACGAAGGTTTCACAAGCTATGTCGAGAACCGCATCGTCGAAGCCGTCTACGGCTGCGAGCAGGGCGACATGGAAGACGTCATCAGCCAGTTCGGTCTCAAGAAGGAAATGGCCGACCTCGCGCCGAACGACCAGTTGCTGATGCTCGCGCCGCTGGACGGCCGCGATCCGGACGAGGCGCTGACCGATGTCGCCTACATCAAGGGCGCCTGGTTCCTGACCTTCCTCGAGAAGCGCTACGGCCGCCCCGCGTTCGATGCCTTCCTGCGCGGCTGGTTCGATGCGCATGCGTTCCAGAGCGTCGACAGCGACGTCTTCATCACCTACCTGCAGAAGAACCTGGTCGACAAGCATCCGGGCAAGACCAAGCCGGCCGAGCTCGACGCGTGGCTCAAGCAGCCCGGCCTGCCGGAGACGGCCGAACCGGCCAAGTCCGCGCGCTTCGACAAGGTTGACGCGGCACGTACCGAATGGCTGGACGGCAAGCGCGATGCCGCGGCGCTGGCGGCCGCCAAGTGGGGTACGCAGGAAACGGTCCGCTTCCTCGAAGGCCTGCCGGAAAAGCTCGACGCCAAGCAGCTGACGGAACTCGACGGCGCACTGCACTTCAACGGCACGGCCAACGGCGAGATCGCGCAGCGCTGGTATCCGTTGACGGTACGCAGCGGCTTCGCGGCGGCGCGACCGTCCATCGAGAAGTTCCTCATCGGCATCGGCCGGCGCAAGCTGATCATGCCGACCTGGGAAGCGCTGATGGCAACGCCTGACGGACTGGCCTTCGCCGAAGGCGTATTCGCCAAGGCACGCCAGGGCTACCACCCGATCACGACGGGATCCGTCCAGGCAGCGCTGGACAAGGCGAAAAAGAAAAACTGATTACGAGCAGGAAAGAGGGAAGAGAAGTGGGAAATCAGTAGACGCCGGCTTGGCCGTTGCTTGCTGCTTTCTCACTTGTCTTCCCTCTTTTCTCGCCCATTCGCTGCTACGGAAACGACTCCGGATACTCGGGCTTCTGCTCGCGCGACAGCAACAGGCGCAGGCCTTCGGTCGGCGTTATCTCCTCATGCAACACGCGCTGCACGCAGTCCGCGATCGGCAGCTCCACGCCGTGGCGCACGGCCAGGCGCATGACTTCGTCTACCGTCTGCACGCTTTCGACGACCTGGCCGATCTCGGCCACGGCCTGACGCAACGGCGTGCCGCGTCCCAGTGCCAGGCCAAGGCGACGATTGCGCGACAGGTCGCCGGTGCAGGTCAGCACCAGATCGCCGAGGCCGGCCAGGCCCATCAAGGTTTCCGCCCTCGCTCCGAGGCTTACGCCCAGGCGCAGCATTTCGTTGAGGCCACGGGTGATCAGACCCGCGCGCGCGTTGAGACCCAGCTGCATGCCGTCGGCTACGCCGGTAGCCACGGCCAGTACGTTCTTCATCGCGCCACCGAGTTCGGCGCCGAGCATGTCGGTGCCGGTATAGGCGCGGAAGGTCGGCCCGTGCAGCTGTTCGGCGACGGTCTGGGCGAACTGCGCATCGTCCGAGTGAACGGTCACCGCAGTGGGCAATCCGTCGACCACTTCACGGGCGAACGAAGGGCCGGTCACGACGGCGGCGGGCTGTCCCGGCAGCAGCTCCTCGACCAGCTCATGCAGGAAGCGGCCGGTACCCGGTTCGAAACCCTTGGTCGCCCAGGCGATGCCGCGAAAGTGCGCGGGCAGGTTCGCCAGCATCTCGATGAGCTCGCGAAAGGCATGACTCGGGGTTACGACCAGGATCCAGTCCGCGTGCGCGACGCTGGCAGCCAGATCCGCACAGTAATTCAGGGATTCCGGCAGCGGGCTTTGCGGCAGATAGCGCGCATTGCGCCCGGTTTGGGCCATCGCCCGCATCGCCGCGGCATCGCGCCCCCACAACGTGGTGTGGACGCCATGCCGCGCGAGCAGACTGGCCAGCGCCGTGCCCCAGGAGCCGGCACCCAGGACGGCAACCCGGGCTTGCGCTTTCATGCGATCAGGCGTTCAGGGCTGGGGTTTCGGCGCCTTCGTTGCGGCGCGACATGGCTTCGGCATAGAGCGCGTCGAAGTTGATCGGCTGCAGGAAGAACGGCGGGAAGCCGCCGGCCTGGACCATATCGGAGATGGCCTGGCGGGCATACGGGAACAGGACATTGGGGCAGTAGCTGCCGAGCACCGCGTCGCGGTTGGCATCGTCGAAGCCCGCCACACCGAAGATGCCGGCCTGCTGAACTTCGCACAGGTAAGCGGTCTTGTCGGCCAGCTTGCAGGTGACGGTGACGCTGAGCACGAGTTCGTACACGTCCTGCGCCAGTGCGTTGACCTGCTGGCCCAGCTGCAGCTGAATCTGCGGCTGACCCTGATCCTGGAAAATGTGCGGAGCGGCCGGCGCTTCGAACGAGGAATCCTTGATGTAGATCTTCTGCACGGACAGCTGCGCCTGGGCAGCAGCCTGGCCGTTGGCGGCGTTGTCGGACATGGTTGTCTCCGGTATCGATCGAGAGAAAAGGGGCGGGAGTATCCCATAAGTCGGCGCTGGCCGGTCATCGCCGCGACCGTGCCGAACGGTTCCGGCGGCCGCTCCGTCCGCTTGCCCGTCACCGCCTGTCCTGCTATAAAGCGCGGCTCGCTTTGCGGCGTCTGGCCCGTCCAGACCAGGGAATCCGGCACGCGTTCCGGCATTTCCGCGCAGTTTTTGCTGACGCAGGCGCCTTCCAGCTACGCGTGGCACGTCTTCGTGCCGCTGGGCCGATACCGTCCTGGCTAAGGACGGCAAAACCACATGATGAGGTACGTATGGCCCGTAGATGCCAAGTCACCGGCAAAGGTGCGATGAGCGGCAACAACGTCTCGCACGCCAATAACAAGACCCGCCGCCGCTGGCTGCCCAATCTGCACGAGCGCCGCTTCTGGCTGCCGAGCGAGAGCCGCTGGATCAAGCTGCGCCTTTCCAACCACGCCCTGCGTACCATCGACAAGAAAGGTATCGAGGTCGTCATCGCCGAGCTTCGTGCTCGCGGCGACAAGATCTGAGGACTGAACCATGGCATCCAAGCGTGACAAGATCCGCCTGATCTCCACGGCCGGCACCGGCCACTTCTATACCACCGACAAGAACAAGAAGAACACGCCGGAAAAGATGGAGATCAAGAAATACGATCCCGTCGTGCGCAAGCACGTGGCGTACAAAGAAGCGAAGATCAAGTAAGACAGCAAGACCCCCAAAAACCCGCCGCAAGGCGGGTTTTTTCATGGGCTACGACTCCCGCCGCAAGGCGGGTTTTTTCATGGGCTACGACTCCCGCCGCAAGGCGGGTTT